>CAYTQG010000053.1:0-16441 GCA_964439965.1 uncultured Proteiniphilum sp. | reverse complement strand
ATAGACGAAATAACAGCTCTTTTATTTCCCACTTACTCACTTTTGAAGTCAAGTATGAGTGTTTTTTTCTCCAATCACTTTGTGATAGAATAAAAAACACTCATGCTTTTATTGCCCCAGAAGATGTTATAGCTTACTATACAGGTGTTTAGGTTGTTTTGAGTTGCAGGGAATGATTTTTTATATGATAGTTTGGATAGTGGGTGTGTGATTAATCATATTATCACTATATTTGTATTTATAATCTTGGCAATTATTTTGCCTCATACACAACTATATTAACTATGAAATATTCTATTCATATCGAAACAAATTTAAAGACCAGTTGGATGCGAAAACTAAACAATCGTCAGTTTACATCATTGATGTTTATGATTGCAAAAGAGTTGGAAGAATCTATCGATCCTAATGGTGAGTCAATACGTGAGTTTAACGACTTTATGCAGTTAAATGAAAAGCTGCAACAAATGCGCCCTAAAAACATCAAGCATTCGGAAACGCAAATAATAAGCGATATAAACAAGGATAGAATCAGCCTTTTAGTGCATCTGTCGCAAATGCTAAAAGTGCATGCCAATAGCAAAGTGCTAAAGGGAAGTAAGAGGGTGATGGCTGGCAAGCTACTCGAATTAGTTACCGCCTATGGTTCGCGATACTACGATATGGCTATGTTTGAATTGACTTGCATTATCGAACACATACAGCGCGACCTCGAGTCTAACTCAGACTTGAAGGATGCCCTCGATGACCTTAAGCTAAATGAAGTGTATGATGAGATAATTCGTCTAAACAATGAGCTACAGGAGGTACAATCGGTGCGTACTAAAAAGATTGTGAAGATGCGATTAGGTGAGACGTACGTGGAGGCACGTCGCAAAATAAACAATGCACTTCGATTCTTAATTTATTCTTTGGAGCTAAATCAGCAAGATGATTTGTTGGCGGTGATAAAGGTATTTATGGATGACTTCAAATTTGTGATCAAACAAAGAGAGGCCAGCCGTAGAGCTAAGGCTAAGGCCAAAACCAAAACTCAAGAAGTAGAAGAGACTAAAAACGAAGCTAAAGCTATACCCGAAAAAGCGGTTGAAGCTAATACAGTAAATAGCCCAGCGCCAAAGAGTGAGGTGGCAGTTGCCAAAACCACTAATCAGCCAAAACCATCTAACACAAAAGAAGAAAAAGTGAAGGAGACAACAAAGCAGCCCAAGCCGCAGAATGAGACGGTGGCGGAAATGGAATCTGAAGAGCTCGACACACCAAGTGCAGCAGAGGATTTATCTCAATTTCTCAATCGGATGTATGCAGAGGTTAGTGGTGGTGCTGAGAGTTAATAATGGAAAGTAAGGAATGAAGTATAAAAAGAAGAAAATATCATTGTAAATATCTTTTAGTAAACACTTAAGTCTATGACCGAAGGAATTTATGAGGAATTAGTTACACAACTTGTTAAGCGAAAGATTGATAGAGTTGATAAAGATAGCTTCTTTATTGAGGCGGCTGATATTGATAAGGTTGAGGCGGCAGATATTTTGTCTAAGCATCTTTCGCGAACTATTAGAGGGGCACTAAAGCTACTCAAGGGTGAAAACCCAATAGAACTGCAAATAGAAGTTGCTAATAAGATAATTCTGTTTTTAAAAGAAGAATTAAAAAATGAGGATTTTAATGACAACTTGGTTGATGTACAAGGCAAAATATTAAAAGCCGTTTTCTCAAAAGTTGATGCTCATTTTTCTAATATTGGATTACATTTAAAAGAGATAACCCCATATACGAGATTAACTCATAGTGAGCTTTTTACAGGTGGTAATGTTGGTTTGTCGTTGGAGAGTGAACTTAGAAAAGAGATATTATCATCTGATAAAATAGACTTGTTGGTTTCCTTTATTAAGTTTAAGGGTATTGTCATTTTAAAAAAAGAGTTTGAAGAGTTCACTCAAAGAGGGGGTAAGCTTCGAGTTATCACCACAACTTATATGGGAGCTTCAGACTATAAAGCTATTCAGATGCTTTCTAAGCTAAGTAATACGCAGGTTAAGGTATCCTATAATTCTGGCAACGAGAGACTACATGCTAAGGCTTACTTATTTAAGAGAAACACGGGCTATCACACCGCCTATATTGGTTCTTCTAACTTCTCTCGTTCTGCTCTAACCGATGGGTTGGAATGGAACTTGAAAGTTACAACAAAAGAGGTGGGCCATATTATTGATAAATTTCAAAAAACATTTGATTCTTATTGGCAAAGCGCCGATTTTGAGCTTTTTGATGATGCTATACATAAGGAGAAGCTAATAATATCCCTTAATCAGGGAAGAAATAGAAGCATATCTCAAATAAATATTAGCTTTTTTGATGTGAAACCTTATCCATTCCAAAAGGAGATTTTGGAAAAGTTGGAGGTGGAGAGGGAGGTGCACAACAGAAACAAAAACTTGATAGTGGCGGCAACTGGGACAGGCAAAACTATTATATCTGCTTTTGATTATAAGAGATTCAGAGGAAGCAATCAATCTTCCAGACTTTTGTTTTTGGCACACCGAAAAGAGATACTTGAGCAATCTCTGGGTACTTTTAGGGGAATACTTAAAGATAATAATTTTGGAGAGCTATGGTATGGAGGCGCCACTCCCAATTCGTATGAGAATGTGTTTGCCTCAGTTCAAACTCTCAATAATCAGCTCGAAAATTTAAGTTTGTCAAGTACATATTTTGATTACATAATTATAGACGAATGCCATCACTTGACGGCCAGCAGCTATAGGGGGATTATTGATTATTTTAAGCCAAAGGTGCTATTAGGCCTAACTGCAACACCCGAAAGGATGGATGGTGGTGATATTCAAGAGGACTTTCATAATCGTATTGCTGCCGAAATTAGGTTGCCCGAGGCGATGAACCGAAAACTGCTATGTCCTTTTCAATATTTTGGAATTACAGATAGTATTGATCTTACTCAAGTAAAGTGGGAAAGAGGAAGATATGTTGCAAGTGAGTTATCCTCTGTATATACGGCAAATGATAGACGTGTAAGCGAGATAATAGATGCACTGAGGAAATATACAAAGGATGAGCAGGATGTGCGTGCTTTGGGTTTTTGTGTAACAATGGAGCATGCTAAATTTATGGCCGAGAAATTTTCACTTGCAGGGCTTAAGGCAGATTATCTTACAAGTGATTATAATAAGGATAGAAATCAAGTGAGAAATAGGTTGTTAAATAAAGATATCAACTACTTGTTTGTAGTGGATATCTTTAATGAAGGAGTAGATATAAAGGAGATTGATACAGTTCTGTTTTTAAGACCAACCGAAAGTTTGACAATATTTTTGCAGCAGTTGGGTAGGGGACTCAGACTTTCAGACGACAAAGATGTTTTGACTGTTTTAGATTTTGTGGGGAATGCTAGACCCGAATATAATTTTGAAAATAAGTTTAGGGCATTAATCGGTAAAACAACAACCACAGTAGGTAAAGAGGTGGAAGATAATTTCCCTCATCTGCCTTTAGGATGCTCCATTGTACTTGAAAAAAGAGCTAAAGAGATTATTCTTGAAAATATTAGAACCGCAACGACTCTAAATAAAAATCAAATAGTTCAAAAGATTCAATCGTTTCAGCATCAAACAACTTTGGAGCTAACTTTGAAAAACTTCACTGAGTTTTATAATATACCCCTCCAACTTATCTATAAGCGTGGTGGTTGGAGAAGGCTATGTCAGATAGCCGCTAAAATTGATGACTTTAGTAATGAAAACGAGCGCAGCATAGTAAAGGCTATTTCAGATAGATGGTTGTCAACCCTATCGATAAGCTATTTCCAGTTTATTCTTGACTTAGCCAAAATAGGATTCCAGATAAATATAAATGATTATAGTGCAGAGCAAAGGCTTATGCTTACAATGCTCCATTATGATATATGGGTAAAGGAGAGAGGGTTTAATTCCTTGGAAGAGAGTATATGTAGCATAGGAACCAACAAAGTGATGGTTGATGAGATAATTGAGTTTTTGGAAATGAGAATTGATGAGATTAATTTTAAAGAGATGAAGTTAAATCTGCCCTATGAGCAGCCACTAATGGTGCATGCACGCTACACACGAGATCAGATATTGTCAGCTTTTAAAGAAAATAGCTTCGATAAAAAATCATCGAGCCGTGAGGGGGTGGTTGAAAACAAGGAGCTAAACACTGAGTTACTTTTTGTAACACTCAACAAGTCAGAAGAAGACTATTCTCCCACAACAATGTATGATGATTATGCTATCAACGAAACACTGTTTCATTGGCAAAGTCAAAATTCTGCTAGTCCCGAAACGGCAAAAGGTAAGTCGTATATTGAACATGAAAAAAATGATAAGAAAATACTACTCTTCGTTAGAGAAAAGGATAAAGATGAATTTAAGAATACAATGGGCTATGTGTTTTTAGGCGAAGGAAACCTAAAGGATTATTATGGAGCCAAGCCAATGAGTATTGAGTGGGAACTGAATGAACCCATACCAAACTATTTGTGGAGTTATGTGGCAAAGTTGAGGGTGGGGTAGTGTAGTGTAGTGTATAATATTAATAGAAAATCAAATAATGAATTCAATAAGGACAATAAACACTGCATATATCAGACCATCTAGAACTATTGAAACCATTTTGGTGTACGATAAATCTATTGAGAAAGTTGTATTTGTATATAACTATGAAGGAAACTTATTTCGTGTTTTCTTGGATCACATAAATTTAATCGACTTCTTTAAGTCAGAAGATATAAGTGAGGACATTCATTTTGATAATGAGACAGAATTAGACCTGTTTCTATTAAATATGTTGTTGAAATAAATTAATCCCCCGCCCATACGACATTCGGATGCGTTTTGTATCTTTACACTCTAATCATAAGTGGGGTTAAAAGTACTGAGGCTCTGACAATGAATAGACTAAAAAAAGAAAATTGAGATGATGAATTGGGAAAAATTATTCTCCTCAAAGAGATTTGGCATGGAGGATTATAATGATGATAGAAAGCATGCTCGCACCGAGTATCAGCGAGATTATGATAGATTGATATTCTCGTCACCCTTTAGGCGCCTTCAAAATAAGACACAAGTGTTTCCGCTGCCGGGTAGCATTTTTGTTCACAATAGGCTCACCCATAGCTTAGAGGTTGCCAGCGTGGGACGATCTATTGGCGATATAGTGGGGCAAAGTCTTCGTGATAAATATCCTGACTCATCGGCACATTTCGAAGAAATTGGGGCAATAGTGGCTGCTGCTTGTTTGGCTCACGATATGGGCAATCCACCCTTTGGGCATTCGGGCGAGATGGCTATTTCTAGCTTCTTTTCAGAAGGAAAAGGTAAACATCTTGAGGAACAAGTGAGAGCCGAAGGGGGTTGTTGGACTGATTTTACCTACTTTGAAGGTAATGCCAATGTGATGCGCTTGCTTATGAATCAGTTTTACGGTAAGCGTCGTGGTGGCTTTGCTATGACATATTCTACATTGGCTTCGATTGTGAAATATCCGTATTCATCGCAATTGAGCGGCGGAAAAAATAAGTTTGGCTTTTTCGCCTCCGAGCAAAACGAGTATTCGCTTATTGCAGATGAATTAGGCATTCTCAAGATTTCCGACGATCCGCTTAGATTTGTGAGATATCCACTTGTTTATCTGGTGGAGGCTGCAGATGATATTTGCTATCAGGTAATGGACATTGAAGATGCCCACAAGCTACATCTAATTACTACCGAAAAGGCTTTCGACTTATTGCTAAACTATTTTGATGAGGAGCGCAAGCAGCGTCGTATTCGCAATATGGCACTACTTACCGATGTAAACGAGCAGATTGCCTACTTGCGTGCAAGTGTTATTGGTTTGTTGGTAAACGAATGTTCGCAAGTATTTATCGAACACGAAGATGAAATTATGGCGGGAACATTCAAAGACTCTCTTATTGACAATATGTCGCAGCGTTCGCACAATGCATATAAGGTGTGTTCCAAATTTGCTTTCGAAAATATATACTTCTCTAAGGAGGTGCTCGATATTGAACTGGCTGGTTACAGAATTATAGGCTTTTTACTGGATATTTTCACCAATGCCATTCTCACTCCCGATCATGCATACTCAAAATTGCTTTTGGAGCGTATCCCGAAGCAGTACAAACCACAGACGGCTGATTTATACTCACAAATACAGTCAATACTTGATTTTGTGTCGGGTATGACCGATGTTTACGCTCTTGATCTATATCGAAAGATAACGGGAATGGGGCTTCCGACAATATAATATATATGTGATTTACTGGCGATTATTCTTACTTTCAACTTCTTTAATATAGCCCGCATAAACTATCAATGTGTAAGTAAAAAAATATTTTTAATTTTCTATTGAAATTATTTGTAGGATAGAAATATCTTTTTTATATTTGCGATGTGGTTTTTTCATAATAGTATTAGATTTAAGGTTAACTTAGATAGCAGGATGTCGTGAGACATTCTGCTATTTTACTTTTATATCAGTTCCATACTCAAGTTTTAGTTATAATTCAAAAAATATAGCCTTGTATAGTTCTCTTTATTAATTTACTTTTTTAACTTTGTATCAGGATAATATACGACTATGAAACTAAAGAAGACATACTTATACTTGCTACTTATTGCAATGCTGACGCTATTCGTTGGGTGTGGCAATAAGAATAAAAATGAAAATAAAAATTTAAATCATCAGCTTACTGAAATGGCTGCCAAGCTTAATGAGGCTGTTCCTGCTCAGCTTGACGAGAGTACCATATTTATGGGTGCGGAGGTGTCGCCCGATAATATTTTTACATACAACTATTATATTGTTGGCACTGACGATGCCATTGGGCTGATGGATGAGATGGAGGCTCAAACGAGAGCAAACATTAAGGAGGCTTTTCAGATAAATGAAGATTTGAAAATTTTTACTGATAATGATGTTACGATTGAATATGTGTATAGAGATGAGGACGAGAATATGATTCGTACAATACGCATTACGCCCGAAGATTATAAATAATAACTATAAAAAACCTGTGCAATTATGAATCGATACTTTTATATAGATAATAGCGGTAAGCAGCAAGGTTCGTTTACTCCCGAAGAGCTTAGAGCCGAAAATATAAAGAAGGACACACTAGTGTGGACAAATGAAATGGATGACTGGAAGCCAGCCAATGAAGTGGAGGAGCTGAAAGTTTTGTTTGAAGGTAGTGCAGGATATTATCCACCCAAAACACCGCCACCACCAGTGTATCATACACATGCCCCGGGCGAGCAAGAGGCACCAAGCTATGAGCCTGCGCCTAAAACATGGTTGGTAGAGTCTATTCTGGTTACTATACTTCCATTGGTTTTGTGCGGTAGTTTGCTTAGTCTTTTAGGTATTGTGGGTATTGTGAGTGCTACTAAGGTGGAGTCGCAATATAGGGCAGGCGAGTTTGGATTGGCACAAGAATCGTCAAGGCAAGCTAGGCGATGGACTTTGATAACCTTCTGGATAACTATAGGTTGGGTTATTGTGTTGGCATTATTATTTATTGCTATGCTTGTGTTTGGGTTTTCTATTGCTGGCATAGGTAATGTGCTTGGTAATTCACTTTATACTATATAAAATTTGAGTTTATGATGTACAATGAATTTGATAATAACAATAATGATATAACGAATCCACCTCCAATGCCTATGCCGCCATTAAAGCCATCAAACTGGGTGTGGCAGGCTGTTTTGGTTACACTATGTTGCCTCCCTGTGTTTGGTGTTGTGGGTTTGGTATATGGCTTGCAAGTAAACCCCAACTACTATGCTGGCAATTACGAAAGAGCTGAGAGGATGGCTAGTCGCGCTCGTATGTGGACTTTGATTGGGCTTGTGGTGGGTATTATTTATATAATATTCTCTGTAGTTGTGTTGATGAAGGGTGATTTGCTTAGCGAAATCACACAAATGCGAGATGATGGGGCTTACAGTATTTACAATTATTGATTAGATAAACGAATGTGAGTAACAAAAAGAAAATTATAATATCCGTTGCAATTGGCATTATGCTGATTGCAGCGGTTTTTGCTTTATACATCTTCAATCCAGATGAGGTGGCTATATTTCCGCAGTGCCCTTTCTTGCTTACTACTGGATATAAATGCCCAGGGTGTGGCACTCAGCGTGCCTTGCATAGTTTGTTTCATCTTCGCTTTGTGGATGCCCTGAAGTACAATTCATTCATGTTTTTCGCAATCCCCTTGGTATTCACGGGGGCGTACTTCGAGTACTTGGGTGGTAAGCAGCGCCATCCTAAATTGGTGCGGAACATTAGAGAATGGACTTTACCGTATAGGAAATGGTCGGCTGCTATTTTGTTTGGGGTTATTATTATCTATTGGATAGTTCGTAATTTATGATTTCTCTTTAAAATCTATACTCAAGAAGTGGCCTGTATATGATTTCTCACACTCTGCTATCTCTTCGGGTGTGCCAGTTGCCACTATGTTGCCACCAGCTGTACCACCTTCGGGACCAAGGTCGATAACATAATCGGCACATTTTATTACATCAATATTGTGCTCGATAATGATAACCGTGTGGCCTCGTTCGATTAGTGCATTGAGTGCTTTTAATAGAGTTTTAATATCATGAAAGTGCAATCCTGTGGTGGGTTCATCAAAAATAAATATTGTGGGTTCCGATTTCTCTTCACCTAAATAGAATGCTAGCTTTACTCGCTGATTTTCTCCCCCGGATAGTGTTGATGATGATTGTCCTAGCTTTATATATCCTAACCCCACATCCTGTAGGGGCTGCATGCGCTTGGCTATCTTTTGTTCTGTTTTGCCTTTTTGAGTACCGAAAAAGTCGATGGCTTCATCGATAGTCATTTCTAAAACATCATGAATGTTTTTGCCATTGTATTCAACTTCCAATATATCAGACTTGAATCTTTTGCCGTGGCACGATTCGCATTCTAGCTGTATGTCGGCCATAAATTGCATCTCTACCGTCACAGTACCTTCGCCTTTGCACTCTTCGCATCTCCCTCCATCCACATTGAAAGAGAAAAAGGCTGGAGTATATTTCATCTGTTTTGATAGTGGGCGTTCGGAGAATAGTTTCCGTATTTCGTCGTATGCCTTTACATATGTAACGGGGTTTGAACGGGATGAGCGACCGATTGGGTTTTGGTCAACAAACTCAACCGACTTTGCCAAATCAATATCTCCTGATATAGAGCTGAACTCGCTTTGCTCTAATGGTGTACCTTTGTAGTGATTTTGAAGAGCATTGTTTAATACATCATTTATTAATGATGATTTGCCTGAGCCACTAACGCCCGTTACCACCGTCATTACATTTAGCGGAAACTTTACGCTTACGTTTTTCAGATTGTTTTGTCGTGCTCCCTTCACCTCGATGTAGTTGTTCCATTTGCGCCGAGTGGCGGGAATTTCGATCTTCTCTTCGCCCGTAAGGTACTTCACTGTGTAGCTATTGCTGTTTTTAGTTAGCTTGTCCACCTTGCCCTGATAAACTACCTCGCCACCCAATCGTCCTGCTTTGGGACCAATATCTATAATATAATCGGCTGCGCGGATGATATCTTCATCATGCTCTACCACCACTACTGTGTTGCCAAGCTCTTGCAGTTGCTTTAGCACTTTTATTAGTAGATATGTGTCGCGCGAGTGTAAACCGATGCTGGGCTCATCAAGAATGTATAGCGAGCCTACCAAACTACTACCTAATGATGATGCTAAATTTATACGCTGACTTTCTCCTCCCGAAAGTGAGTTGGATAGTCGATTGAGTGTGAGATATCCAAGACCTACATTAGTGAGGAACTGTATGCGATTGTTTATTTCAATCATTAATCGCTTAGCTATTGCACTATCTGTTTTGTCGAGTTGTAGGTTGTCGAAAAATTCTTTTAGCTCGGTTATTGGCAGAGTTACTAATTGGCTCACACTTTTGCCTCCTATTCTCACATAGCTTGCCTCCTTTTTCAATCTTGTTCCTCTACAAGTGGGGCATATGGTTTTGCCTCTATATCGTGCAAGCATCACACGGTATTGAATTTTGTAGAGATTCTCTTCTAACATCTTGAAAAAGTCATTGATACCGTATATACCAAGGGAGTGGTTGCCATTCCATAGTAGGTCTTTCTCCTCTTCTGTAAGATCGTAATAGACACGATGGATTGGGAAATCTGCTTTATATGCATTCATCTCAAACTCTTTGAGCCACTCACTCATTTTGGCACCGCGCCAGCATTGCACGCACTCTTCGTGAACGGATAGGGTTTTGTCGGGTACAACAAGGTTTTCGTCTATGCCTACTACTTTGCCAAATCCCTCGCAGGTGGGGCATGCGCCCACGGGGCTGTTGAAATTGAACATCAGGTCGGTGGGCTCTTCAAACGACATGCCGTCTGCTTCGAAGCGGTTTGTAAACAGAAATGTTTCGGTGCCGTCGGGTGTCCAAAATCTTACGGTGCAGTCTCCATTTCCTTCCAGAAATGCGGTTTCTACCGAATCGGATAGTCTGTTTATTGTTGATTTGTCACTCGAGCAGGTTAGCCTATCTATCACTAATAGTATGTCGCTGAGCTTGGGGAGTGTCTCTTGCTCCATTATTTCATCAATGCGATAGAATGTTTCGTTGACATCCACTCGCGAGAATCCCTCTTTTAATAAAATATCAAGCTGTTCGGCAAGTGTTCTGTTGTTTCTTAATTGTATTGGTGAATATACTGCCATACGGGTTCCCTCACGATATTCTTGCATTTTTGCAATTACATCGCTTACATTATGTTTTTTCACCACTTCGCCCGAGATGGGTGATATAGTTTTGCCTATTCGGGCAAATAATAAACGAATGTATTCGTAAATTTCGGTGGATGTGCCCACCGTTGAGCGTGGGTTGCGGGTATTTACTTTCTGCTCGATGGCAATGGCGGGTGGGATACCTTTTATATAGTCGCTTTCGGGTTTGTGCATTCTGCCCAAGAATTGTCGAGCATAGGCCGATAGACTCTCCACATATCGGCGCTGCCCTTCTGCGTAAAGTGTATCGAATGCTAAGCTTGACTTTCCTGACCCTGAAAGACCTGTGATAACTGTAAATGTATTTCGTGGAATAACTACATCGATGTTTTTGAGATTATTGACGCGTACTCCTTTAAGTTCTATCTGTTTTGCCTTTTTCATAAAATCGAAATCAATTGACAAATATAATGAGATTGTTGGCTACAAAAAAATGGGTTAAATCAATAATGCAAAATATTTTCTCTATTTTTGTAAAATACCAAATAATAAAAATCATTTTAAGATTAAATGAATAGTTTTCTTTCAAATTTCATAATAAATATATCTCTTCCATTCACAAATCCGATACTGGTGTTTGCAGCTTTGCTGTTAATTATTTTTCTGGCTCCTATTTTATTGCGTAGGCTAAATGTGCCAAGTGTTATTGGCCTCATACTAGCTGGTGTGCTCGTTGGTCCGCATGGCTTGAACTGGATTGACAATGCTAATGCTGGTGTGGAGATGTTTTCAACTATTGGGTTGCTGTATATTATGTTTATCGTAGGGCTTGAACTCGATTTAAATGAATTTACAAAGAATAAAAATAAAAGTCTCGGTTTTGGATTTTATACATTTATAATACCATTGGTTATTGGTTTTCCCGTGGTGTACTATGTTTTGGGCTATGATTTCAACACAAGCTTTTTGACGGCTAGTATGTTTTCGACTCACACACTGGTTACTTACCCTATTGTGAGCCGACTGGGAGTATCGCGCAATGAGGCTGTGGCTATAACGGCTGGTGGCACCATTTTTACAGATACTGCTGTGCTTATTATACTTGCTGTAATATTGTCGAACAGTGAGGGTGGGTTGCAGTTTAGCTTTTTCCTGAAGTTGCTATTATCATTAGTACTATTCTCGGTAATAATGTTTTTCGTTATTCCTCGCATAGCGAAATGGTATTTCCGCAGGGCCCAATATGAGAAGTACTCGAACTATATTTTTGTGCTTTTCATAGTGTTTCTATCTGGATATATGGCCGAGATGGGGGGCATTGAGCCAATTATAGGTGCATTTGCTGCAGGTTTGGCACTCAATAAACTAATTCCGCATACATCGGCACTGATGAATAGAATAGAATTTATTGGTAATGCGCTGTTTATACCTGTGTTTTTGATTTCGGTGGGAATGATGGTGAATGTGTCGGTAGTATTGGATGGTTTTGGAACTATTGTGGTGGCTTTGGTACTAACTATCGTAGCTATTGTTGGTAAATGGTTGGCTGCATATGCTACACAAAAGACGTATAAATACTCTACAACGCAGCGCAATTTGATTTTTGGATTGAGTAGCTCTCATGCTGCGGCAACTCTTGCAGTTATAATTGTGGGATTTAAGGCTGGGATATTGGATGAGTATATTCTTAATGGTACCATTATTTTGATTCTTATCACATGTGTTTGGGCTTCGTTTGTTACTCAAAATGCGGCTAAGGAGATTGTTATTGCTGAGGAAGATGAACCTCTTACTCCTTCGGCTATGGGTGAGTTTGCTCAAGAGAAGATATTGGTTCCTATAGCTAACCCATCAAATATTGGGCATCATGTGGAGCTTGCTCTCTTGCTTAAGGATAAAAAATCGGTAAATCCTATTTCGCTGTTAGGTGTTGTGGCCAATGATGTGGAGGCAGAGAAAAATATTGTAGGGTTCAGAAAAAATTTAAAGGAGTTTGTGGATACTGCTACTGCAGCTGAGGTGAATGTGGATATTTTAACCACTATTGATCACAACCCTGCAGATGGTATTGTGCGTATGGCACGTGAAACTATGACTGATATCGTGATTCTTGGTTGGCCTGGTAGAGTGGGGCTTATTGATAAGATATTGGGCGAAAAAGTGGATTTGATTATTCGCAAGATGGATAAGAACTTATGGATGTGTCATGTTGAGGATGAACTTATCGATCATAAAAGAATTGTTGTGATTTCTCCTCCTCTTGCTGAGAAAGAGGATGGGTTTGCATTGTGGGTAGAGAAAGTTGCTAAGCTTTCATCTGAACTTACGGTGCCTATCTTGCACCTGGGGCATCCTAATACTCAGGAAATTATTGCAGGACATAAGTATGCTGGCAACTTTGAATTTGAACCATTTAATAACTGGGATAATCCTCTACAGTGTGCAAAATATATTAAGAAGAATGATATGATAATTGTTGTTTCGGCCCACAGTGGGTGTGTGTCTCATATTCCTGTGCTTGATAATTTACCTTATCGATTAGAGCGCCGATTCCCTAAACATAGCCGAATTGCAATTTTCCCTAAACAATATGTGCCAGCTACTCAAGTGGGTGGTGGTGATGATTATATTGTGTTTCCGTAGTTAATTTTGAAAAGAAAATATGAACCGTTTTATTCGTTTTGTTTTATTTGTTGCTACAATTTTTGTGGTGACTTCGTGTGGTACGTCTAAAAGAGCCTCTGTGAGGGAGATGAAAAACCCAAAGCATGAATTTCGTGGTGCTTGGATACAAACTGTGTTTCAGTCGAGATACCAGCAAATGAATAGTGCGGCAATGAAGCACTATTTAACTGATATGGTGCGTAAACTTGATGAGGCGGGTATTAATGCTGTTGTTTTTCAGATTAGGCCAGAAGCTGATGCTTTTTATAAATCAAGTCTTGAACCATGGAGTAGATTTATGACTGGCGATCAGGGTAAAGCTCCTGATGATGATGAGTTTGATCCACTCGCTTTTATTATAGAGGAGTGTCATAAACGTGGTATGGAGCTACATGCGTGGCTTAATCCATACCGTGTGAAGGCTAGCAAAAACTTTGAGCTGGCACCTGAGCATATTTATTGGCAACATCCTGAGAGATTTGTGGAGTATGGAAATCAAATGTTCTTTGATCCCGGTTTGCCCGAGAATAGAGGATTTATATGTGATGTGGTTCATGATATTGTTTCGAGGTATGATGTGGATGCAATTCATATGGATGATTATTTTTATCCTTATCCAATTGCTGGGGAGGAATTTCCTGATGATGCAAGCTTTTATAGATACGGGCAGGCGCAGGGCTTTGGGTCGGCACAGAGAAATGATTGGCGAAGAAATAACGTAAACCTATTAATAAAAGAGATTAAATATACTATTGCGGCAACTAAGCCTTGGGTTAGATTTGGTGTTAGCCCATTTGGTATTTATCGCAATAAGCGAAATGATCCTAATGGTAGTGATACTAATGGGTTGCAAAACTATGATGATTTGTTTGCAGATATCAAACTATGGGTTCAGAATGGATGGGTAGATTATAATACTCCTCAGATTTATTGGGAGATGGGGCATAAGGCTGCCGATTATACTACTCTATTGCAGTGGTGGAATGATAATAATTTTAAACAACCCTTATATATTGGTCAAGATTTGAAACGTAGTACTGATCGAAATGAATTAGAAGCAAAAATTATTATGACACGACAACAACCGTATGTTGATGGTAATTGCTTCTGGTATGGATATCAAATATTAGAGAATGCTGATAATGTTACGAGTATTATGAAGAGTGATTTGCACCGTAACAAGGCGTTAATTCCTCCATATGTGAATATGCATTCGGGTAATCCAAAGAAGGTGAAAAACCTAACTCAAGTATTTACTGAGGATATGCATTTCCTGACCTGGGACAAGCCTAAGCAACCTGAGAATCCTGAAAATGCAAGAATGTACGTAGTGTATAGATTTAGAAAGGGTGAAAAGGTAAATGTAAATCGTGCCGAAAACATACTTTCGGTTACAAGAGATAACTTTTATGTGTTGCCATTTGAAGGGGGAGATAATAAATATACGTATGCGGTGACGGCTCTTGATGCATTTAAGAATGAGGGTAAAATGGCTAAAATAAAGGTTAAGTTGTAATACTGTGTAATGTGAATATAGCAATGGAAATATTTTTACAAAAAACTTATTACCTTTGTGACATAATTAATTGAATATAAAATAATGAGTCAATCCGAAAACTACCCAATGATAGCCAAAACGATGGCTGAGCTTGAGGATGTTCTGGCCGAAGAGTTGCGAGCACTCGGTGCCGAAGATGTTGAAATGGGTACCCGAATGGTATCTTTTAAGGGTGATAAGGCCCTAATGTATAAAGCGAATGTTTTTTGTAGAACTGCTTTGAGAATCTTAAAACCAATCCATGATTTTAAAGCTGAGAATGCAGATGAAGTTTATGAAGCTATAAAAAGTATAAATTGGGATGAATATCTAACTCTTGATAAAACATTTTCGATTGACGCGGTGGTTTTTTCGCATATCTTTAAGCACTCTAAATTTGTGGCTTATAGAGTTAAGGATGCTATTGCGGATTGGTTTCAGGAGAAATATGGTAAGCGTCCTTCAGTGAGTCTTACTAATCCAGACTTGGTGTTTAATATTCATATTGCACACAATAGATGTACTTTATCTTTAGATAGCTCGGGCGACTCATTGCATAAGCGTGGCTATCGTATTGCGCAAACTGAGGCGCCGCTCAACGAGGTGCTTGCTGCTGGTATGATTCTTAAATCGGGCTGGCGTGGCGAAAGCACTTTTATTGACCCAATGTGTGGGTCGGGAACTTTACTGATTGAAGCAGCTATGATTGCTACAGGTACACCTCCCGGAATTCATCGTCAGAGCTTTGGTTTTGAAAAATGGAATGATTTTGATGGTGATCTGTTTAGCGAAATATATAATGATGACTCAACATCCAAGGAATTTAATTTCAGAATAATTGGTTCTGATGTTTCTGTTAAGGCGCTTTCTGCTGCTGAGCAAAATGTGAAGAACTCAGGTATGAAGAAGTATATTGATTTATCGGTAATGCCTATTCAGCAATATACTGAGGCACCACAGCCAGTGGGTGTTTTGATGACGAATCCCCCTTATGGTGAGCGATTGAAGGTGAATGAGATTGAGGGCTTATATTCGATGATTGGTGAGCGATTGAAGCACGTTTTTATGGGATACGATTGCTTTGTGTTGAGCTACAAGAAAGAGCTTTTTGATAGTATCGGATTGAAACCTTCTAAGAGGTTCTTCTTGTTTAATGGTGCGCTGGAATGCGAAATGCGCGAATACGAAATTTTTGCAGGTAAGCGAACAGAGTATAATCCAGAAGAAAGGCCCGACTCGGCAAGAAAAAGAGAAAACAGATCTCAAAAATTTATAAGCAGAGACAGAAACTCTAGAGAGGGTTATCGTCGCTCAAGAAGAGAAGATTATGACTCGGAGGGTGGTAGATCATCAGACCGATTTGGAGAGGATCGCCCTCAAAGAAGAGATTTTGATAGGAGTGAAAGGCCAAGGCGTGAATTTAATAAACCAAGAGAGGGTGATAGAAGGTCGTTTGATCGCGACCGCTC
>CAYTQG010000052.1:2696-16930 GCA_964439965.1 uncultured Proteiniphilum sp. | reverse complement strand
TTGTAACTACACTGCAAAAAAGTTTTACCGGACAGCAATGTTTATCTATACACAAATAGTGGAAATGAATGGGGCAGTGAACTGACAAACCCGCTAGAGGGTGTTCAGGACTAGACAGTAAGTAAATACTAAAGGGGCCTATCCGCTAATGGATAGGCCCCCTTTATAATATTGCAATATTGTGATTGTGGCTACTATTTAGCCTCTTTATTTTTCACATATTTATCAAGCCATTGGTCTTGCTCCCATAAAAGATGTAGAACACTCTCCTTGGCTGCATAGCCATGGCTTTCCATAGGTAATATCACCAAGCGTACAGGGGCTCCAAAGCTCTTGAGGGCTTGGAAATATCTTTCGCTCTGCTGTGTGTGGGTGCCCGAATTGTTGTCGGCTTCGCCATGCACCAATAGCATAGGAGTTTTCATTTTATCGGCATGCATAAATGGCGACATACCATTATATACATCTGTTGCTACCCAATAGCTACGTTCTTCGCTCTGAAAACCAAATGGAGTGAGCGTTCGATTGTATGCTCCACTGCGTGCTATACCTGCGGCAAACAAATCGGAGTGTGTGAGTAGATTGGCTGTCATAAATGCTCCATATGAGTGCCCACCAATTGCCACCCTGTCTCTATCGATATATCCAAGATTGTCTAAAGCATCAATTGCCGATTTGGCGTTATCTATTAATTGCTCCACAAAGGTGTCGTTTGGCTGTTCGTCGCCCTCACCCACTATCGGAAACGAAGCATCATCAAGTACTGCATATCCACGTGTAATCCAATAAATGGGATTGCCATATGATAGGTAATTAAATGTATTGGGGTTCGATGTGTTTTGTCCTGCACTACTCTTGTCTTTATATTCGGTAGGATATGCCCACATGATTAGTGGTAGCTTTTCTTTCTTCTCTCTATCGTAGCCCACTGGCAAATACAGAGTGCCGTTAAGCTCCACACCGTCCGAGCGTGTGTAGGTTATCACTTCCTTGTAAGCGTTTTCGATGCTCTTAAATGGATTCTCGAAATTTGTTAGCGCTTGTGGCTCTCGTTTATTACGAATGTTACGGATATAGTAGTTAGGATATTCCGTTGGCGATTCTATCCTTGTTATCACGGTTCCCTTTTTGCTATCAATAAATGTAATCAGGTCCTCAACCTTATTGGTGTAAGTTGATTGATATATACGTTTCTTTTTAAGCGTTTTCAAGTCAAACTCATCGATAAATGGGAATTGACCTTCAGGCGTAAATCCATCACCAAAAAGATAAATCTTGGTTCCGTCCATCTTTAGTGAGTAGCGTCCAAACTTATTCTTATCGGTTTGTGGCGAACCCACGCTGCTGTAAACATCCTGATAGTTACGGTCAACAATGATTTGTGGCTCTACACTATTGTCGGATGGATTGAAAAGATATGTCTTAGTGTTGCGCGTATTCCACCAGTTGTCATTTAGTAATGCATAGTTATCATTACCCCACACTATACCAGCATATCTACCAATGGTTTTTGCTACCGAGCGTGGTGTACCATCAAAGGGTGCTGATAGCTCAAAAACCTCATCACGATGGTCAACTTTCACTTCAGGGTCTCCATTATCTAGTGCCTCTACCCAAAATAGCGATGATGGCTTGTCGGCACGCCAATTAATAGAACGCTTACCCTCGAATGTGGCCATAAAGCCCACTGGAAGATTATCAAGTAGTGGTTGCTCACTAAAGTTTGTTACAAATTCTCCTTCCGAGGTGTATATATCCGTTTTGCTTGGGAAACTGCCATAAGGCACCACATACGAGAAAGGATGCAATAGGGTGCGAAGAAGCATATACTCACCATTGGGCGAAAATGATTCGGCTAAATACATTCCTGCCTCTTTCCACAATCTCTTATTTCCATTCAGATCCACTTTATATAGCTCGGACGTCATCAATGTTTCAAAATTGGCTTCATCAGTCGAGTTTTTTAGTAGGTCCTGATATGTTCTATTTTGTGATATCTGTCCATCGCTTGTTGATACGATTGGTCCTGTAGGTATTGCCACTTTAGTGTCAATCAGCTCGGGCTTATTCTTTGGCAATATCCGAACTAATATATCATTGCCCGACACAAACCAAGTGTACGGCATACCTGCATTTGCATTTAGTATTGGTTCAGTCAGTTTTTTCACCTTCAGTGTTTCTAGGTCGGCCAACCATAGTTCTACTCCCGTTGCAGTGGTATTAGTGAATGCTAGTTTCGACTCGTCGGGCGAAAACGATGCATAAGCTATTTGTGGGTTTTGTGGCATTCCCTCAAAATCTTTTAAGTCTTTGTCCATCGTTTTTTTGAAACGTATATTATTGATATACGACATAGTACTAGAGATATTCAAGTCGGGGTTTATTCTTAATCCTCCCAAACGTAGCTCAGGCTGATTAAGGTCTTGCAGCGACTTGTAGGGTGCGCGATAAAAGAATAGCATCTTCTCGCCTTTGCTATCCATATTCACCCCTGGAGCTCTTTCAATATCCACAAGTTCTAAAATCTCTTGCGGAGGTTTTTGATACACAACTTTCTCTTGTGCGTTGGCTTGCATTGTCATAATTAAACAAACTGATAATAAATAGAAATACTTTTTCATGTTGTTATGATATAAACTTAATTACTTATCTAGGTATAACGTAGGCTTGTTCTAAAGCTCTTTGTGGAATATACTGCCCGAAGCTTGTGCAGTGGGCATCACTATCATATCGTTGATATTTACATGTGCAGGGCGCGAAGCTACAAACCATATACATTCGGCCACATCTTGTGCCACTAGGCACTCAAAGCCCTCATAAACTTTGTCGGCACGATTCTTATCGCCATGAAATCTCACTATCGAAAACTCGGTTTCAACAGCACCAGGACATACTTGTGTCACCTTTATATTATGAGGCAGCATATCAATGCGCATCCCTTTAGTAATAGCATCTACGGCGTGTTTTGTGGCACAATACACATTGCCATTGGGATACACCTCTTTGCCTGCAATGGAGCCAATGTTTATTATGTGTCCTCTTTTTCTTTCAACCATTCCAGGAGATATAGCACGGGTCACATACACCAATCCTTTCACATTGGTATCTATCATTCGGTTCCAGTCGTCAGTATCGCCCTCCTGAAAGGTGCTTAATCCTGCGGCAAGTCCTGCATTATTCACTAGGATGTCAATTTCTTTCCATTCGGCAGGAAGATTTTTCAAGTTTTTGTTCACTTCCTCTTCGTCTCTCACATCAAAACAAAGTGTAAGCACACGAACATTCATCGACTCAAGTTTGTTTTTCAGAATATTAAGGCGCTCTTCTCGTCGCCCAGTAATTATTACGTTGATGCCATTTTCGGCAAAAATCATGGCAGTTGCTTCACCTATTCCTGATGTAGCACCTGTTACTAAAGCTATTTTTGACATATATAGAAATTAGTTTATGTGTGAATTATTTTCAAAATTAGCAGAATAAATCGAAAGACTTGACATTTTGTCTTAGAAAAAGTATAATTTTACAACCTAATCAGGATTTAAAAACTTTAATGTTATGGAAAAAGATTTTGTTACAATTAAAACATTCACATATCCTGCCGATGTTACGATGGTTCAGTCATACATGGATATGATGGGAATCGAAACATTTATGAAAAATCTTATTTCCAATAGATTGGCATACACTATTGGTGATATCGAAATGCAAGTAAAAGTATCCGACTACGAAAAAGCTAAGGCTGCACTAATAGAGGGAGGTTTTTCGAGTCCTGAAGATTTTAAATCATAATATTATTTTTTATAGTATAATTCTAGTATGAGCAGAATTCATGACCTTTACAGAACAAATAAGTATAAGTTTGTTCTCATTTCTTTTTTAATCATTCTTGGAATCATTCTCTTCAAGGAGATACGAGTTTATATGAGTAGCTTTTTGAGTGCTGCTACTTTGTATGTTTTACTTAGGGGGCAAATGGCTCATATGGTAGAAAAATGGAAGATGAGAAAGGGGCTCGCAGCTTTGCTACTTACGCTAGAGGGGTTTCTGTTTTTCTTAATACCACTCACAGGGGTAGCCTTTTTAGTTATCGATACTGTAACGGGTATCACCATCGATCCACGTGAGATATTGGAGGGTATCAATAGATTTATAGAGTCGCTAGAGAGCAAATTAGAATTTAAGATTTTCACACCTGAAAACTTATCTAGCTTACCCAAAATAGGTGGAAACATACTACAGTCGCTAGGCGCTGGAATATATTCGCTTATTATAAACTCTATTTTCTCGATGTTTATTTTGTTCTATATGTTGGTAAACTACGACGACTTTGCCAAAATGGTGAAGGAGATATTACCACTAAGAGAGGATAATAAGCAGATATTGGGAGAAGAAACAAAACTTATCATTCAGGCTAACGCTATTGGCATACCGCTATTAGCTATCATTCAAGGAGTATTTGCATATATCGGATATATGTTTTTTGGAATAAATAGCGCATTGCTGTATGGTATTCTGACTGGTTTTGCCACCATCATTCCCGTTATTGGTACTGCTGTGATATGGGTGCCACTCTCAATAGGGGTGATAATGGGCGGAGATATAGCCTACGGAATTGGCTTAGGATTGTACGGGTTGTTTATCATTGGTGGTGTGGATAATGTGGCTCGCCTGTTCCTTCAAAAATGGCTTGCTGATATTCATCCACTCATCACAATATTAGGAGTTATTATTGGTATCCCAATGTTTGGTTTTTGGGGTGTGATATTCGGACCACTTTTGCTATCTTTGTTTGTTTTGTTTTTCAATATGTATCGTCACGACTTTATTCCTGGCTCTGATGCTCAACCGCATGTGTGCACAAGACCTAAGGTTGCCGAAACGTTTCTACCCACACTTGAGGAGAAAGTGGGATCGTTAGACAAAAGGGTGAGAAAGAAAAGCAAAAAAGAAGATAACAATAAAAATGATAACAAAAATGAGCTTTAAGAGCTACACTATTTTAGTAACGATAGTTTTACTACTTCTTGCTGGCACTAGTTGCAATTCTAAAACTTCGAGCACTCAAAATGCTGAAACAAGTGACAACACTAACGAGCTGATAAAGCACTCAAAGGGGTTTAACATCATCGATCACGATGATTACACCAAGGTGGTGATTAATAATCCGTGGGGTAATGGTAATTCTAAGCCTTATGCTACTTATTATCTGTATAAGAATGAAACTGATAATATCCCAAACGATGATGGGTTTAAAATCAAGATTCCTATTAATTCGGTGATTGTTAATACTTTTGCTTACTTCGAGTTTCTAAAACAGCTTGACGAATTGGATAAGGTGGTTGCAACTACCGATGCCGAAAGGGTTTATAATCCCATAATTTTAGAGCGACTAGAAAGTGGTGATATTCAAAACTTAGGCGATCCTTTTAATCCAGATATCGAAAGAACATTGATGCTTAGGGCTGATGCTATTATCAACTCGGCATATGTGCAGCAGGATAATATAAGCGAAAGGGCTCAAAAGACAGGCTTACCGGTTATTTATTCACTAGAATGGATGGAGACATCCCCCCTTGCACGCGCAGAATGGATTAAACTTATTGCCGAATTTGTGGATAAGCGTGATGTAGCTAACTCTATTTTTGATGATATTGAGAATAGATATAATGATAATATAGCTCTTGTAAAGGATTTAGATAATAAACCTTATATTCTTTCGGGCGACAACTTTCAGGATACTTGGTACGTGCCGGGTGGTGATAGTTTCAATGCTCACTTTTTTAATGATGCTGGTGCTAGATATTATTTTACTGAAAACAATAATAAGGAAACTGGCAGCGTAGGGCTTGATATCGAATCGGTGCTTACTCAGTTTGGACAAGTGGATGTGTGGATTGGATGCGAAGCAGATTCATACTCGCAACTTCTGCAAAAGGATAAAAAGTATGGATTGATAAAGGCAGTGAAAAACAAACGAGTGTTTAATAATAGAAATAGGACTACTCGCACTGGAGGAAACGACTACTACGAGAGTGCCATTGCTAATCCCGATCTGATATTACGCGATTTAATTAAGGCACTACATCCTGATTTATTAACGGATGAATCTTTCACTTATCTAAAAGAGTTAAACTAGGGAGATAATTAATTGAAGAATAAAAACTTTATATTTGTACTTCTGGCGCTGATGCTAGTAGTGCTTTTCGTGATAGACTTGTTTGTGGGCAATGCAAACATCAAGTTTTCGGATGGCATAGCTGCCCTATTTGGTACATCCAATAATGATATAGTGGATGAAATTATTTTCAATTATCGTTTACCTAAAGCTATCACTGCTCTATTAGCTGGAGCTTCACTCTCGGCAGCAGGTTTACTCATGCAAACTCTTTTTAGAAATGCCTTAGCAGGTCCCGATGTTTTAGGTGTTAGCTCTGGAGCTGGACTGGGTGTGGCATTACTTACGCTTATGGCGGGCACTGCTGCCTATCCACTTATCGAAATGCTTGGAAGTATGGCGCAAGTGGTAGTGGCAATTGGAGGCGCAACGTTAGTATTGCTTCTTATTCTTTTTGTATCTTCCAGAATTAATGACTCTGTAACAATCTTGGTTTTAGGTATGATATTCGGATATGTAACAAGTGCTGCTATTACCATTTTGCAGAGCTTTGCCGATCCCGATTCACTTAAAATGTTTATCACATGGACCTTTGGCAGCCTCAGCACAGTAAGTTGGGAGAAGATGCCAATACTGGCAGCATTGGTTTTGGGTGGTTTGTTTGCAATATTTTTAATTCAAAAGCCTTTAAACAGCTTACTCCTTGGTGAGAAGTATGCAATTAGTATCGGGCTCAATGTAAAGCAAATAAGATTGGTAATTATAATTATCACTGCCATTATCACTGGCACTGTCACGGCATTCACAGGTCCCATTGCTTTTGTAGGAGTTGTGGTTCCACACTTTGCTCGTAGCTTTTTAGGCACCGTCAATCATCGTACTATAATACCAGCAACTATCTTATTGGGTGGTATTTTATTGTTGGGTTGTGATATCATTTCTCAAATACCACTTGCAAATCGTACGCTTCCTATAAATGCTGTAACAGCACTATTTGGCGCGCCTATGATTGTTTGGATTGTTTTGAAAAGAAAGAAATTGTAGTACTTATCCTTACATAAACAAAAACTATTTAACTCATAAACCTCATCAATATCACATCATTCGATTCAACTAAATTTTATTTGATGGTACTATATAAATTCGTATCTTTGTGATAACAATTTAACAAAAAACAAACTAATAAATTAAATTATGAACACATTAGATTACACATTAGTAGATGCAAAAGTTGCAGACAGTGTAGTGAAAGAACTACAAGTACTTTTAGCCGATTTCCAACTATTTTACACAAACCTTCGTGGATTTCACTGGAACGTAAAAGGACCAAACTTCCAACAGCTTCATGAGCAATACGAAGAGATGTATGATGACACTGCTGATAAAGTGGACGAAGTAGCTGAAAGAATTCTTATGCTTGGTCAAACTCCAGCTCACAAATTTAGCGAGTATCTAACGGTTTCAACTATTAAAGAAACTGGTGTTATTAGTAACGCTACTGAGATTGCTAAAACTATTCTTGACAACATTAAAACTCTTATTGCTCAAGAAAGAAAGGTAATGGATATCGCTAACGAAGGCGACGACGAAGCTACTGCTGCAATGATGAGCGACTACATCAGAGAGCAAGAAAAAACAGTATGGTTAATTGCTTCTACAATTGCATAACCCTTTATACTGGTTACAAAAACAAAAAACACCAAAGGAAAATTTCCTTCGGTGTTTTTTTATGCTTAAACCTCAGCTTTAACTCTTTCTCCTCACACCAATCTATTTTTCTCATATACTTTGCGAGAGTTGAACCAGTAGATAAGCAATGCTACGAAGCTAAGGAATGCTGTAACAAGGTACATATTGGAGTATCCAAGCTTGTCGGCAAGGGATGCACCAAGTAGCATGCCAAGACCGATACCAACATCAAAGCCAGTAAGGTAGGTTGAGTTGGCTGTGCCTCGCTGCGTGTGTGGTGCCATATTAATATATATTGTTTGCAGTGCTGGTAGTAGCGTGCCATATCCTACCCCCAATGCAAAAGCAGATATTGAGAACATCCATATATTATGTACCATCGAGAAGCTTACAAAACCACTTATAATAACTGCAATTGCTACAACTATCACACCGTGTATGTGACCTCTATCTACCAATCGGCCAGAGGTGATACGAGACACAACAATTCCCGACGCAAGAAACAAGAAAAACATTCCTGAATTTTGAAGATCTATCTGTTTTCCATACAGAACGGCATAGGCAATCAGTGTGCCCCAACCAAACGAAAGGAATAGTTGATTGAAGAAAACGGGAAGTCCTTTAATTAATATAAATCTATCCAAAGAAATTGGTGGCACTTCATCAAGCCCCTTACGTTGCGGCACCTTTATTTGTGTTACTGCCAGTATCGCTAAAATACCCATACCGATGGCAACACTAACAAGGGTATCAAAACCAAATTTATTATATATCTCTACGGCAATAAAAGGTGCAAAAGCCATTGCTATATTCATTGTCACACCAAAATAGCCAATACCTTCAGCACGTCGAGATGATGGTACAATATCAATTGCAACAGTGTTTGACGAAACAGTAGTGAGTCCCCAAAACAGTCCATGGGCAAATCTCAATATCACAAACACTGCCACTGTGGCCGCAAAGTAATAGCCAAAAAACATCATCACAAAAAACGAAACACCTAACATATATAATGGCTTTCTGGAATATACATCTACCCAATATCCACAAAATGGCCTTATAATAAGCAGTGCTAATGAGTACGACGACAATACCACACCTATTTTGGAAGGAGCTACATTGAGCTGTTCCGACAAATAAATAGGAATTGTTGGCATCAATAGATGAAAAGAGCTTGCAATCAAAAAGTTTGCAAGTGCCGCTGTTATAAAATCCTTAGTCCATAGTCTATCTTTTTTCTCCATATTCATTTACTCAATACTTTCTATATTATCTCATTTTCCCTTTTGGTATGTGCTGTTTATGATATTTGATTTGCTAACGCAATAATAATAAAAAACAAAACTGGGTAGATTGTTCTCTTACCCAGTTTTGTTTTTTATTATTATTTTATAGTTATCCGCTATTTAAATTGCTTGTCTATATCCTTTGCATTTGATATAGGAATAATAGTGAAGCTATATTCTACATTTGTATCTTTAGGAACAATACGGTATTGTGGCTCAGGCCAATGTCCCCAGCTATTGTTGCCACCCACTCCTTGCATGCGATAGTCGATAAACAAATCAACCTTATCCGATGGCTTATAGGCATTTCTATGTTTCTTCTCAGGTGCAGTTCCAGCAGCTGCATCATTATGCCAATCATCGCCATTGCTTATAGTTTCGAGTAGATAGTTAGAAACATTAAACTCAAATGTATCATCAGAAGCAACTAGTAGTCCCCTACCCGATTTATTGGTCACAGCTAACCAACTAGCATCAATATGGTGTGCATTTTCTTGTGCAAATACATACTTTTCAACCATTTCTTTTATTGGAGATTTATAGCGGTCCACAAAAGTTGATGTTTTGCGGTCGATATAGTTATCCCACGGACCGCGACCATAATACTCAGCATTCACAAACTGAGATGGCATCTGCATCCTCATTCCCACACGAAACAGTAATGGGAGTTTGCTTTCGGTAGCATCAAAATGATTATCCACCTTTATTTTTCCATCGTTGAAAATAGTATATTTCACATTCCACACTGCACCAGCTTCGGGATAGCTATAGCTATAACTAATTACTGCTTCATCTCCATTTTCTATATTGATGTTTTCAGCCTTCAAGTCCTGATAGCTCGCTTTATGCCATGCATCAAGTGTTTTAGGCATTCTGGCACCATAGTCGTTATCTAATGGAGCACGCCAGAAGAAAGGACGAGGTCCAAACGAATCACTAATGTATTCAGTTCCTCTATATTTGTATGAAGTCATCACGCCAGATGTTTTATCAAATACAGCAGTGAAACCACTTCCACTAACCTTAATCTCATTATCATTCTCCTCGATACGTGCAGGCTTGCTGTTGGTATCTTTTAGAGATGCAAAGTTGTTAACCACAAACTGATCACGAGCCACAACCCACCCTGCGGGAATCAAACGATTCTCTTTCTTCTGCTTAGCATAGAAATTGATAGTAGTTTGTAATCCAGATTTAAACAATGATGCCACTCCTGGTATCACAACAGTCTTGGTTTCTTGAGGTGCCACATTGGCATTGATGGTTCCCCTTTTGATAATACGTCCGTTAGTCTTCACCTCATATTCAATATTATATTGATCTAAATTGATAAAGAAGTTCTCATTATAAATATCTACAGAACCCGTTTGTTCGTCAAAGTTCTTGAACCATATATTTTGATACACCTTGCGCATCTCCTCAGTATGTGGCTTCACTGTTCTGTCAGGATAAATCAATCCATTGATACAGAAATCTCCAGCCGATGGAGTACCCTTTGGCCCGTAGTCACCACCAAATGTCCAGTACTTAACACCATCCTCGTCAAACTCTTCAAAACCTTGGTCCACCCAGTCCCAAATACATCCACCTTGCAATATTGGATATTTACGAATCAAGTCCCAATAATCAGTAAAATTACCCAAGCTATTACCCATAGCGTGAGCATACTCACATTGAATAAAAGGACGATCCGACGCTGGATTAGTAGCATACTGCTCCATCACCTCAGGTGTACGATACATAGGGCATATAATATCAGTATTCCACTCATTCTTTGCTTGCTCATATTGCACTGGTCTAGATTTATCTCGGTTCTTTATCCACAAATATGTTTGATAAAAATTGTACCCATTACCCGACTCATTTCCCAGCGACCAAGTAATAATTGATGGATGATTCTTATCGCGCTCCACCATGCTTTGCGTGCGATGCATATGATCTTCGTAAAACAATAAATTATTTGCAAGAGTCCCACCCACTCTCAAGTCGTAGCCCATACCATGGCTCTCAATATTGGCCTCATCAATCACATAAATACCATACTCATCAGCCAATCTGTAAAACAATTCTGGTTGTGGATAGTGAGCCGTACGTGCTGTGTTTACATTATACTTGCGGAATAGTTCAAAATCTTTTCTCATAAGCTCCTCAGTAACATAGTGGCCAGTGTGCTCATTATGCTCATGAATATTTACCCCTTTGATAAGAACTGGCTTTCCGTTCACCAAAAACTCAGTTCCTTTTACCTCAGCAGTTCTAAATCCTACCTTTATTGCAGTAGCCTCGGTGGTCATTCCACTACCATCTTTTACCTCCAATGCAAGAGTGTAAAGATTAGGCTCCTCAGCCGACCACTTTTTCACATTCTCAATCTTATTATCAAACCTCAATGTAGCATTATCAGTACCCTTTTTAGAGTCGGATAAAACCACACTACCTTTATCATCAATAAGTTTGTATTCTACAGCAAACTCGCCGTTGGCCGCAACATCAATATCAAGGCCAAACTCGCCATTTGTATATTCATCATCAAGACCAGCATGAGCAAAGAAGTCTTTAATATGAGTTTTAGGTCGTGCATACACATATACATCACGCTCAAAACCACTAATACGCCAAAAGTCTTGACATTCCAAGTATGTAGCATCACTCCATCTATGCGTTTGAACTGATATAACATTTCTACCAAGCTTTGCCTTATCAGTTATATTAAATCGAGCAGGTAATTTACTATCTTTAGTCATCCCAACAAATTCACCATTCAGATACACATACGATGCACCCTTAATACCATCAAAGCTAACAATGATATCCTTGTCGCCCCATGATGCCGGAATCTCAAACTCTTTTCTATAAGTACCCGTAGGGTTAAATTCCTCAGGCACAAGTGGTGGATTAGGAGCATCCCAATAAGGTGGAAAACCTCTTGAAGTAAACTCATAAGTAGCATTCACATAAATAGGATCACCAAAGCCCTGCACTTCCCAGTTGCCCGGCACCTTTATATCATCCCACGAAGAGTCATCAAAATCTGATTTATAAAAATCATCCATAGGACGCTCACTAAAGTTTTCAACATAGTTAAACTTCCATGTGCCATTAAGAAGCATGTAATTGTCCCCCTTTGATGAGTATGGAGCTTTTAAAGCATTATCAACCCCATCGAATGAGAAAAAACTTGCCCTCGCGGGCTCTTTATTGATGTGGAGCAATTTCGGATTAGTTATTTCCGAATATCGCTCATTTTGATTTTGAGCTTTTACTATTCCAAAGCTCATGGCCAAGATTAAGCCAAAAAACAAGCATCGTTTCATGTTATAAATATTAATAATGAGATGACTACAAAGATAATATAAATTAGATAATAAGTGTAAGAGGTTGACTTATAATTAAGGGCGCAAAAAAAAGAGGCTACTCTAAATGAATAGAGCAACCTCTTTTGTAGGAAGGAGTTCAATGACGTATATACATAATTTGCATATACAATTTAATTGATATCGTAGAGTTTTATTGTTTAATTACTTCGTTAAAGTTCTATTGTAGAATTGCTTTCTTAAATACTTCAAAACATAAATTCAACCTAAAGTGTCATCAACAGCTTTAGCAGTCCATCAATGCTACCCTATACTGAACAATTTGCCTCAATCTGGAAAAAGAGTTATTTACATTATTAACGTATCAGCAAATTATAGCTTCAAGTTTGGAAGCAAACGATATATGATAAAAATCATATTGGAGCAAAATCAACAAAGAGATGAAGTTGTAATTTCAAACACACCTGCTGTTTAAGTAATCTCCTTCGTGGAGAAAAACTTCTTACAATTAATAATTTTATGCTTATGCATTTGCAATAACACAATTCGATATTAATCTTTTGTATCGCTTTTTTATGGTGAAACAGTAATCATGTAGATATTTAAATTTAGAACTAAGTATAATTAAAAATAATAGCCTCACCATGCTTATATATAATCTGTCAAAGAACTCCAAAAGTAGAAGATAAAATTAATTCCATCTTTCTACTTGCAAATATAATATACTTTGCAAATATATCACCATGAACAATGTTAATTAACATTGTTAAAAATCTTAATCCGCAATAATATAACTAAGTCATTTATAAAGCGTTATATCAACACTTGTAGCAAACTCACCATGCATCCGAGGTTCATGCATTTTAATCACTTTAATTGGAATTTAAGTCCAAAATCCACACTTATCAGATGTTCATATTTAAATTTATCAGCAAGTGATGGACGGTAAAATGTAGGTCTATAAATCAATCCTAAATTAAAATTATTTCCAATTTGATAATAAACAGGGAAGATTAATCCAAATGCATTGTGACTTTTCTTCACAGGCTCTCTCGACGGAGGAGGAGCATCAAACATATCATAATACTTAAACTCCCACACATTACGTCCATACGACAGACCATACCCTAATGAAAAGCGATAAATTTGATGATTATTTGAAATACTAATATATTGCGACGTCATAGCCTCAAGTTCTCCACTCATATCCACAGCCGCTGGCACGGGAACAGGAAAACTCATCACTCCACTAACTCCAACATTCAAAAACTGATTATTCGAATAGAAATAATCCAGCCCTACTCTTAACCCCCAAAATCCTGTTACCATAGTTGCAGCCTCATCATATGGTGTAAAATAAAATGAATTGATATGCGGTAATGAAATATGTAGATTTACATCATCCTTATTTATTGCTGGTCCATACCAATGGTTCACATCATTATTATTATCATATGAACTTATATAGACATTGTTGGGGTATGTATATCGCTTTGGAGAATTGTAATCAACAATAAAGCCATATGGCAAAGGAAATAAGTTGGCCCAATAAGCAAGGGAGTTATGAGATCTAACCTCAATATTTTCTGAAACAGAATCATTATCAACAATAATCACCATTGGCTCCTTAGCTCTATTAGCTCTTATATTAGCTTTATTTTCCACAATTTTTATTGTATCACCGTGATAGATTATTGAGTTCTCTTCAGTTGTGTGTATTGTTATGTTTTTATACGGCTTGTTTATCAGTGATGCACAAGAGGTGCACATCAATAATATAGTTGATAATGAAAGAAAAAACAGTGTTGTCTTTTTCATAAATAGTGACGT
>CAYTQG010000052.1:0-2596 GCA_964439965.1 uncultured Proteiniphilum sp. | reverse complement strand
TATTCAAAAAGTATTTAATCACCGTTTATTCAAACTTAATAGACTTGATGGGAGATATTTTAGCAACCAAATAAGAAGGTCCTAACATCATCAGTAGCGAAACGACAAGTGTTGCTATATTTAGGATAATAACATTTATAGGATTTAAATCAATAGGAACCGAAGTAAGATAGTAGGTTGCTGGATCAAGTTTGAGAATTTGAAAATGCTTTTGTAGAAGACAGAAAGCAAGCCCAATAATATTTCCCCAAAGCATACCCTGACCTATCAAAAACGCAGACAGATATAGAAACACTTTACGAATACTAAAATCGCGTGCACCCATCGACTTTAGCATACCTATCATATTTGTACGTTCAAGGATAATAATTAGCAAACCCGAAATCATAGTAAAGCCTGACACCAATGTCATAAGCACTAATATCACCCACACATTCATGTCAAGCAAACTAAGCCAGTTGAAAATCATAGGATTTATATCCTTTATAGAGCGTGTATAAAGAGTGTTACCTAAGCGATCCTTTTGGCTTATAATGTTGAAAAACAAATCTTGAGTAGTATCATCAAGCTTACTAAAATCTTTCACTATCAATTCTATACCCGTTGCCATATCATCATCCCAACCATTGAGGCGCAACAAAACTCGCGAGTCAACAACTGCAAATAATTTATCATACTCCTCAAAATTGGTTTCGTATATACCCGAAATTCTAAACTGACGTGCTCGCACAGGCTCTTGCACAAAATATGCTGTAAAATTGTCACCCACATTCAAGTGCAATTTGTTAGCAATATACGTAGAGATAATGGCCTGATTTTCTGTTATAGAATCATCTTTATTGATGATATCACCCTCAACGATATTATTCTGAAAGAAATCCCAATTATAATTATCGGACACACCTTTTAGAACCACACCCAGAAAATCATCTTTAGTTTTTATGATACTAGGTTTATTAATATACTCCTGAACATGCGTTATTTGTGGATAGCTTTCCAAATACTCTCTAAGCAAATCAGAAACAGCAATTGGGTGATCCTCATATTCAGAATCGTTATTAAAACTTGTAATTTGTATATGTGAGCCAAAACCCACAACCTTGTCGCGTATCTCTTTTTTAAAGCCAACAATTATGCAAACCGAAACAATCATAATGGCCAGTCCGAGGGCTATTCCCGAAATGGCTATTTTGATAGCGGGCGACGAAACTTTCTTCTCAAGCTTCTTGTCGCCCCCATATATTCGTTTGGCTATAAAAAATTCAACACTCATTATTATCTATTCATATAAGCCTCTAAAGCTTTCTCCAATACCGTTAATGCTTTATCTAAATCATCAATTTTTAATACGTATGCAAAGCGCACCTCATTCTTCCCCATTCCAGGAGTGATATAAAATCCAGATGCAGGAGCTAAAAATATTGTTTGATTCTCATACTGAAAATCCGACAAACACCATGCACAAAATTCATCAGCATCCTCAACTGGCAAACTGGCAACAGTGTAAAAAGCACCCATAGGAGTAGGCGCATGAACACCTGGAATTTTGTTAAGTCGGTCAATCAAGAAATCTCTACGATTGCGATACTCCTCAAAATTTGAGCTCATATACTCCTCATCAGCCTCCAATGACGCATTTGCTGCAATCTGGCCAATAAGAGGGGGACTCAAGCGGGCTTGACAAAACTTCATCACCGTATCGTGCACCTTTTTATTTTTTGTTATAAGGCACCCAATCCTAATTCCACACTCGCTATATCGTTTAGAAACAGAGTCGATAAGCACCACATTCTCCTCAATATCTTCGAGGTGGCATGCCGAAATATAAGGATCATCGCTATATATAAACTCCCTATACACCTCATCCGAGAACAAATATAGGTTATATTTTTTTACCAACTGCCTTATTTTTTCCATCTCATCAGCAGTGTAAACATATCCAGTAGGATTGTTAGGGTTGCAAATCAGCACACCCTTCGTTTTTTCACTAATTAACCCCTCTAGCACATCAAAAGATGGTAACTCAAAACCATTATCAATACTTGTAGGAATTGTTTTAATTACTGCACCCGCCGAAACAGCAAAAGCCATATAATTAGCATAAGCTGGCTCCGACACCAAAATCTCGTCACCCGGATTCAAGCAAGCCATAAAAGCATACAGCACAGCCTCCGATCCACCAGCCGTCACAATAATCTCATTTGCCGATAAGTTAATATCAAACTTGGCATAATATTTCACCAAATTATCACGATAAAACTTATATCCATCACTTGGGCTATACTCAAGAGTAGTTCGGTCGATGGATTTTATGGCATCTAATGCCACCTGTGGTGTAGGCAGGTCAGGCTGCCCAATATTAAGATGATATACTTTTACACCCCTTGCCTTAGCTGCATCCGAAAGGGGCGATAATTTTCTAATAGGTGAAGCGGGCATCTGCAAGCCACGCTCTGATATTTGCGGCATATTACACAAACGATATTTTAAATAAACAAAATAATGCTTTTTCCCTTTAAGGAAGCTGCAAAGGTAATAATTTTGCAATAAAAACTATTATTTTGCAATCAAATGAGGCAATTTATTATCAAGTAGA
>CAYTQG010000051.1:0-17021 GCA_964439965.1 uncultured Proteiniphilum sp. | reverse complement strand
GAGTTTGATAATAATCCTATAGATGAGGCATATATGATGCCTGTGGGCGAAGGCGACTCACTGATTGTGTATCCTGCATTGAAGGGTGGCGAGATTGTGGGGTTTGCAATAAATAGCTACTCTAATAATGGATTTAGTGGTAATATAGAAATAATGGTGGGGCTTGACACAAGCAATAAGGTGATAAACTATGCTGTATTGTCGCACGCCGAAACACCAGGATTGGGTTCGAAAATGGGTGAATGGTTTAAGGATAAATCGAAACCTAATCAGTCTGTCTTAGGTAGAGATCTTTCTAAAGGTTTACTGAAAGTGACAAATGATGGAGGCGATATAGATGCTATTACTGCATCTACAATCACTTCTCGTGCTTTCCTAGAAGCAGTAAACAAAGCTTATGCTGGCTACAAAGAGAGTGATGCAGATACAAGCGCAACTCACAAAGAATTACATGACAATAAAGAAGAGAAAGGAGACAATGGTGATGAATAACAATTTGAAGATTATTATAAACGGGATAATAAAAGAGAATCCGATTTTTGTGCTATTGTTGGGTATGTGTCCCACGCTGGCAACTACCAGTTCGGCTATAAATGGGATGAGTATGGGACTTGCAACTATGTTTGTGCTTATTGCTGCAAACACAGCTATCTCATCTCTGAAAAATCTTATTCCCGATATGGTTAGAATTCCTGCATATATTGTAGTAATTGCGGCTTTTGTGACCGTTGTGGAGATGCTTATGAACGCTTATGTGCCTGCATTGGCTGATAGCTTGGGAATATTTATTCCGCTTATTGTTGTGAACTGTATCGTTTTGGGTCGTGCTGAATCGTTTGCATCAAAGAATAAAGTATTTTCTTCAACATTAGATGGATTGGGCATTGGTCTTGGGTTTACTCTTGCACTTACTCTGCTTGGTGCAGTAAGAGAGTTGTTGGGAACTGGTAAAGTGTTCTCGCTTTCAATATTCCCTGAAAACTTTGGTGCACTACTATTTGTGTTGGCTCCAGGTGCTTTTATCGCATTAGGCTTTCTCATTGCTATATTTAATAATATACAGAAGGAGAAATAAAAGGATAGTTACATTTTACGAATTAGAAAAATAAAAACTTATTATGGAATATATTGGAATTATAATTGTAGCCATTTTTGTTAACAATATTGTTTTTGCTCAATTCTTAGGTATTTGTCCTTTTCTGGGTGTATCCAAAAAGATAGATACAGCAGTGGGCATGGGAATGGCGGTTTCGTTTGTTCTAACAATTGCTACAATAGTTACATTTCTACTACAAAAGGGTGTGCTTGAGCCATTTGGACTGCAATACCTGCAAACTATAACATACATTTTAGTAATTGCTGCATTGGTGCAAATGGTTGAGATAGTTCTAAAGAAGGTTTCGCCTGCGCTTTACCAAGCACTGGGTGTGTTTCTACCGCTTATCACTACCAACTGTGCCATACTTGGGGTTGCGATATTGGTAATTCAGAAGGATTTCACGCTTATTCAATCCGTAGTATTTGCTATTGCTACTTCTATTGGCTTTGCCATTGCTCTTATAATATTTTCAGGTATTCGCGAGCAATTGTCGCTAACGAAGGTGCCAAAATCTATGGAGGGTGTGCCAATTGCATTAGTTACCGCTGGCATCATCGCTATGGCATTTATGGGATTCTCTGGTATTGATAGAGTATTTCAATAAATAGTTATTACATAAAATATAGATATACGAAAAAGGGCTCCATGTACTGGAACCCTTTTTTACTTTTATGTATCGCAGACAACTTGTGCGTGCCAGTGTCTATTAAAGAACAGACTTGTTAATGGAATCTATATAATCTATAATCTCTTCTCGCCCAAGTTTCTTCTCAGATGATGTGATGAATATCGGGGGAAGTTCTTCCCATGTTTCAAATAGTTTCTCTTTATATTCTTCTACATTTTGTTGTAGTCGCACCGGTCCTTGCTTATCTCCCTTAGTGAATACGATACTGAATGGAACACCATTTTCGCCCAACCATTCCATAAATTCAAGATCTATTTTTTGCGGCTCGTGGCGACTGTCAACCAGTACAAACAATGAAGTGAGCGCACTTCTTTCTAAAATGTAATCTTCAATTATTTTTTGTAGTTGTTCTCGGTCATCTTTACTTCTACGGGCATAGCCATATCCTGGCAAGTCCACTAAATACCACTCATCATTAATAATAAAGTGATTTATTAGCATTGTTTTACCTGGCTTTGAAGAGGTCATTGCTAATCCCTTTTTATTAGTAAGCATATTGATAAGTGACGACTTGCCCACATTTGAGCGACCAATGAAAGCATATTCTGGCTTTCCATCTTGTGGACACAAGTTGTAATCTGTATTACTAATTACAAACTCAGCAGATTTTATATTCATAATTAAATTGTTTTTTCAACTTTTAACTTGAAGCATCGAAGCTCCTTTATTTTTATTCATATTATTAAGAGCCCACACACCAATTGCTGTGAGAGCTGCATTGATAAGTAGTAGTTCATAACCCACTTGATAGTTCCATATACTTAACGCCACTTTCTCTAAAGCAAAGCATAAGATAGGTGCAGCAATAGCAACGTATGGTACGTATTTGTCAATCGGTTTCAGCTTCGTATAAAGTCCCACAAAATATAATCCCAGCAAAGGACCATAAGTATATGATGCCAGCTTATAGATTGCTGTTATAATGCTATCAGAACCTATAACATCGATAAGCAAAATGATTAGGACAAACACAGCACTAATTACTAAGTGAGCCAGGCGACGTGTTCTGATGTTTCGCTTCTCTATCTTTGGGTCTGAAGTTGGCTTCATACCTATAATATCCACACAAAAGGAGGTGGTAAGTGCTGTAAGTGCGGAGTCGGCACTAGAGAATGCAGCTGCAACTATACCCACAGTGAAAATACCAAGGGTGAGGCTGCCTAAATGTTGACTAGCAATAAAAGGTAATATATTGTCTGACACTTCGGGAAGGGCAATACCTGATTGTTCAGCAAAATAAATCAATAATACCCCTAATGCTAGAAATAAAAGATTGATGGGAGCAAAAGCAAACCCATAGGATATTACATTCTTTTGAGCATCCTTTAGGCTATTAATGGTTAGGTTCTTCTGCATCTGATCCTGATCTAATCCTGTCATCACAATGGTAATAAACATACCGCTAAAAAACTGCTTAAAGAAATTTTGAGTGCTAGCCCAATCATCAAAAACAAATATTCGTGAGTGTGGGCTTTCCGATACAATCCGTACTGCATCCACTAAGCCTACGTCTAATCTAGTTACTACCTGCCATATGATAAGCACCAATGCTACGAGAAACAAAAGGGTTTGCAACCAGTCTGTCCAAATAATAGTTTGAATGCCACTTTTATGACTATATAGCCAAATGACAAGTATAATGCCTATAACTGTGAAAGCAAACGGCACACCCCACGCATCAAACACTAGCGATTGGAGAATAAATGCAACCAGATAGAGCCTTGCAGCAGCTCCTACTATCTTAGATAGCAAAAAAAACCAAGCACCCGTTTTGTATGATTTACTTCCATACCTTTGATTTAGATATCCGTATATGGTGGTTAGGTTCAACTTATAGTAGAGTGGCAAAAGCACATATGCAATCACTAGGTAACCAAAGAAAAAACCGAGCACCATCTGCATATAAGTCATATCTAGTCCTCGCACCATGCCGGGCACCGACACAAAGGTTACTCCTGAAATAGAAGTGCCTATCATAGCAAATGCTACAACATACCATTTAGAGGATTTGTTGGCTCTAAAAAAAACATCATTATCAGTTCCCTTACGGCTAGTAAGATAAGATATAAGCATCAGCATCAGAAAATATGCTGCTATTGCTATAAGAATGAAACCACTTTGCATAAAGTGTATGGGTTTATAGATTCATAAAATATTCGGTAAGCTCATCAAAAGTATCAAACTTTATATCATAAGTGTCGGTACTACCAAAACCGTATGCTACGAAAGCAAATGGCATCCCAGCCTTTCGGGTTTCCACTCCATCCGAGTGTGTATCACCCACATATATGGGGCTATCTAAATTGTTTCTCTCTTTCAACAATTGCAAGTTAAATGCTTTGGGCTTTAGATTTTGTCCGTGCTCCATATAATCATCAAAAAGATGAGTTGTTTTAGTATGATTCATAAAGTTTACCAACCCACCCTCTTCGCAATTGCTTAATAGGAACAACTTATATTTTTTGGAAAGCTTTTCAAGGCCTTCATATACGCCATCAAAAATAGTAGGCTTGATAAAAGGATGATAAGCAACATACTCTTTAAGCACTTCGTCAAACAACTTATCTTGCGCCTCAATAGATGCTTCTGGCACAATGGCATCGAGCAGTAAACGAGCCTCTTTACCCATCAAGCCCAAAAGGCTATCGCGAGTTACTCGTTGTTCATATCCCAATGTTTCTAATCCTTTGTTCCATACAATCTCCAATGAATCAAGATTATCCCATAGGGTACCATCCATATCAAAAATCAAACTATCAGGCTTTTTCATAATTACATATTTCATTTTTAGTGCATTGCAAAAGTAGCTAACAAAGCTTGATAGGGCAAATAATGTTTGAAAAAATATTGATTGATTGCTTTTTTATCTTATTTTTGTGTAAAACATTAAGAATATGTCGAAGGAAAAAGTTTGCTTAATTATAAATCCTATTTCAGGAACAGAATCCAAAAAGTTTCTACCAGAAGAGTTTGCTTCTTCATTTGATCAAAACAAATATGATATAATGATTCGTATTACAGGATATGCGGGTCATGCCACCGAAATAGCCCAACAGGCAGTGAAAGAAAATTATAAGTTTGTAATAACTGCAGGAGGCGATGGAACTGTAAATGAAGTGGCAAAAGAATTGATTAACACCGACACAATATTTGGCATCATACCTTTTGGCTCTGGCAATGGATTGGCTAGAGATTTGAATATCCCCTTGGATGCAAGCAAGGCTATAAATATTATAAAAGAGGGCAACGTGAGAACCATTGATTATGGATCAGCCAATGGCAACATATTTTTTTGCACATGTGGTGTAGGCTTTGATGCTTTTATAAGTGATAAGTTTGCCGACGAAAAGAAAAGAGGTCCCCTTGGATATGTTCGCAATATTGTGGAGGGAGTAATAGAGTTTAAACCAGAGGAATATAAAATCATTCATGATGATGGGGAGCTAGTTGAGAAAGCCTTTCTAGTTACCTGTGCCAATGCTTCACAATATGGAAACGAAGCATACATTGCACCAGATGCTGATATGGAAGATGGCAAAATGAATGTATCTGTTCTTAAGCCTCTCAATCCAAATGAGATTCCCCAAACTACGTTTCAACTATTTACCAAGAATATAGATAAGAATAGTAAGATGACAACACTTCTTACAAGCGAGCTGACCATTGTAAGAGAGAAGGCAGGAGTAATGCATGTGGATGGTGAGCCTCTTGAATCGGGCAACGAGATTAATGTTAAGATAATTCCCAAGGGATTAAAAGTGTTTGCACCAAAGATTATAGATAAAAAGGGCAAAGGCAGAGAAAGAGAAAATGTTTTTAGTGCCTTCACTCGTTGGTTGAATGTTTAAATTATAAATATCAGCTAAAAGACACATAACACATATATATTTTAATCGCAACAGTTGGAGTTTGAATAAATAATCATGCTTCAACTGTTTTTTTACACCTATTGCACTATCACTTACAAAGCTAAATGGCACACCTTGTATCGCAATAACTGTGGTCCATTTAAACCTTAATATAATAGTTCGGTCATAAAGACAAGAAGAAGGAAGTTGAACCCAAATAAAATTTTTAGTTATGAGAACTCTAATAAACACCCTAATAATAGCTTCAGTTGCACTACTTGCAACATCCTGCATGGCACTACAGGGGGGTGCTTATTCGCAAGAATATTATGCTGACGACTATGCATACTTTGACAACCAATATTACGGTGATGCTGCTGTTAGTATGCAGGTATTTTACAATGAATTACGTCCCCACGGTAGATGGATAAGACACAATACCTACGGTAATGTATGGATTCCAAGAGTGAACAAATCATTTCATCCATATGCCACTAATGGATATTGGGTAATGACAGACTACGGCAACACTTGGGTTTCAAACTATTCATGGGGATGGGCTCCTTTCCACTACGGACGATGGTTTTTCGATGACTACTACGGATGGGCATGGGTGCCAGGGTTCGAATGGGCTCCTGCATGGGTTTCATGGCGAACTGGTGGTGGATACTACGGTTGGGCTCCACTTGGTCCAAGAATGGGAATCAGTGTAAACATACATATTCCAGTTAACTATTGGACTTTCCTTCCAAATAGATATATGTACAATAGAAGCATGTATAAATACTACAGGGGTAGAGGAACATATGCAACAATATATAATCAAACAACAATTATCAACAATGTAAATGTTTATAATAATACTAACTACTATAGTGGTCCTAGCTCACGAGATTATCAGAGTGTTACAGGAAGAACAACTACAGTAAGAACTCTTGATAGAAACAATACTTCAGGTAGAACAACGGTTTCTGATAGATCGGTATCGGTATATGCTCCTCAAGCTTTGAGAGATGGTAATAGCTCTTCAAGAGTGCAAACTAGCACAAGCAATAGCACTAGAACTTCTACTCGCGATAGTAATGCTACAATTGGTAGGGTGAGCACCACAACTGCACCTAGCAGCAGAACTAGCACACAGCCTAGACAAACTACCACCACTGCCACCACTCGTAGTTCTACAACTAGTCCAGCTTCTACTAGGCAAACGCAAACAACAAGAGCTACTAGCCAAGGATCTGCAACAAGAAGTCAAGGCACAACTACTAGAACACAAGAGTCAACCACCAGGAGCCAGGGTGCAACTACTAGAACCCAAAGCACAACTAGAGGCACATCAAATACTCAAAGTGTAAATAGTAGGAACACCTCAACTACAAGAACCAACACTAGCAGTGTTAGAACTCAAAGCTCTTCAACACCTACTAGAAGTAGTGCAACATCTACTACTAATAGTAGAAGTGGAAGCAGCAACACCAGAAGTACAACTAGCTCTGGAAGGACAACTAGCAGAACAAGATAGTTTAGATAGATATAAAACAACTTTTCAAGATGTGTGTGTTTAATGAAAAAGGGCATTTCCCATTGTGGGAAATGCCCTTTGATTATAATCTTAAAATATTATTCTCTTATTGATTACTTAGCATAGCTAACAGCTCTAGTTTCTCTTATCACAGTAATCTTAACTTGACCTGGATAAGTCATTTCTGTTTGAATCTTTTTAGCTATATCTGCAGATAAAGCTTCAGTTTCTTGATCAGTTAGCTTATCAGCACCTACAATAACTCTTAGCTCTCTACCAGCCTGAACAGCATATGTTTTCACTACACCAGGATAAGATAGCGCCAAATTCTCTAAGTCATTAAGTCGCTTCATATATGCCTCCACAATTTCGTGACGAGCACCAGGACGCGCACCCGATATAGCATCACACACCTGAACAATTGGCGACAACAGAGTAGTCATCTCAATTTCATCGTGGTGAGCACCAATAGCATTGCAAATATCTGGTTTCTCCTTATATTTTTCAGCAAGCTTCATACCCAATAATGCGTGTGGCAATTCTGGCTCATCATCAGGCACTTTACCAATATCGTGCAACAGACCTGCGCGCTTAGCCTTTTTAGGATTCAAGCCAAGCTCCGAAGCCATGATTGCGCATAAGTTGGCAGTCTCACGTGAGTGTTGCAACAGATTTTGACCATATGAAGAACGGTATTTCATCTTTCCGATTAATCTAATCAGTTCAGGATGCATACCATGAATTCCTAAATCTATAACAGTGCGCTTTCCAGTTTCAACAATCTCATCATCAATTTGCTTTTTAACTTTAGAAACCACCTCTTCGATACGCGCAGGGTGAATACGACCATCAGCCACAAGTTGGTGCAATGCCAATCTAGCAATCTCACGACGAACCGGATCAAAACCAGATAATACAATAGCTTCGGGAGTATCGTCAACCACAATTTCAACACCAGTAGCTGCCTCCAAAGCTCTAATATTTCGTCCTTCACGACCAATTATTCGTCCTTTCACCTCGTCCGAATCGATATGGAACACAGTTATAGAGTTCTCAATAGCTGTTTCGGTAGCAACACGCTGAATAGATTGAACAACAATTTTCTTTGCCTCTCTATTAGCACTTAGTTTAGCCTCCTCAACAATCTCGTCAACATATGTCTGAGCATTTGATTTAGCCTCTTCCTTAATAGTCTCAACCAATCTATCCTTTGCTTCATCAGCCGATAATCCAGAAATAGACTCCAGCTCCTTCACCGATTTTTGGTACAACTTATTAATCTCTTCATTTTTCAAAGAAATGGCCTCTTGCTCTCTATCAATATTTACACGAAGCTTATCTAGTTTCGCACGAAAGCTATCAACCTCGCTCATCTTTTTATTTAAGTCATCTTGACGCTGAGTCAAGCTCATCTCACGTTGTTTAAGTCTATTCTCGCTAACCTGCAATCTCGAATTGCGCTGATTAGCCTGTTTCTCAGCCTCAGCCTTCATAACCAGAATCTCTTCTTTGGCCTCCAACAGTTTGTTTTTCTTTATTACCTCGGCATCCTTTTCGGCGTCACTCAGTATATTCTGAGCTCGCGAATTTGCCATTTTACCGGTTACATACCAGGCAACCACAGCACCGATAAGTAATCCAGCAATTAATCCTATAACTATTCCCATATTCTTTTTTTAATTAGTAATTTATTTAATCTCTTGAGCCTGCATCAGCCACACTTAATAAGATGAAACTCAAGAAATATCGTCATATTATTTGTTTTTAAATTTAGTTTCTTAATATAAAAAAAGCACCTCTGCAGATGAATCATCATCCACACAAAGTGCGACAAATAGACCTGATAATCAGGTATAATATTATTTTTTTAGATAAATTTCAAGCTCCTCTACTAATGAACTAATAGTCTCCTCATAAGGTCGTGTATCTACTTTGTTATATTCCGCATAACTCTCCCCTAATACTTGAATTGAAGCCATAATAAGCAAATCAACAAGAGACAAATCGGGATTATCACCATAGTTTATTTTATACAGGCTCAATTTATCATCAATGGCTTTGGCAGCCTTTCTGTAAACCTCCTCTTGCTTTCTATCAATACGAAGTGGAAACCTACGGCCGTCAACTCTCAATGTTATCAATAATTTTTCGTCGTTCATAGCATAAATTGTATATCCTTTTTGATTTTATTTAAATACTCAGCAAATTTATGCATTTGTCAACTTCTCGCACTAGCTTAGATAGCTTTTCATTAGCAGTGTCCACATCCACAGATGCGGCAGTAATTGTTCGTGCTACCTTTAGGCTATCATATTTTTTTGTCAACTGATCTAATTGGCTCTCCTTCTCTTTCAATCGCAACGTAGATTGCTCTAATTCGGCACGAAGTCGAACATTATCCTCTCTTAAAGAATCGCATAAATACATCACCTGTCTAATACGAAACTCGAGATCACTCAATAACTTTTTCTTATCATCAGTCATAAATAACAAAAACTCACGCAAATATAGTCATTGCTTATATTTTTCACAACTTTTTATAAGTTATTTTCGTTTATCCACTATAAATAGTATGTTTTCTGTTTTTATTAATTGAGAAATATTATATTTGATATCCTAATGTATTATTCCTCATTTAAGAGATAGCGTAATTTTCAGATTTATAAATGATTAAGATAGAAATAAGCAATAAGATTTTAGAAGTTTGTCCACATTTTGATTTCAGGGCAATTTCGTGTAAAGTCCAAAACAGTGATTCAAACAAAGAGTTGTGGAACGAAATAAAAGAGTTTTCTGATAGATTCTCTAAAGAATATAAAATGTCGGATATAAACAAACGGCCCACAATTTTGGCAACCAGAGAAGTGTATAAGGCATTAGGCAAAGAGCCCAACAGATATCGTCCTGCAGGCGAAGCATTGTGCAGAAGAATTGTGAAAGGCATGGGACTTTATAAAATAGACACACTTGTAGATTTAATCAACTTGGTTTCATTAAAGCATGGATATTCAATAGGTGGATTTGATGCTGACAAAATAGATGGAAATTTAGTGTTAGGTGTAGGCGAGGCAAATGAACCCTTTAATGCAATCGGGCGCGGACTGCTAAACATTGAAGGAATGCCAGTTTATAGAGACAATATAGGTGGAATAGGCACGCCAAGTAGCGATGAAGAGAGAACAAAGATTACAGCCAACACTTCCCATTTATTAATAATTATAAATGGATATGCTGGAACAGATGGACTTGATGAAGCTGCTGAATATACAATAGAGCTACTGAAAAAATATGCTGATGCACAAAAAATAGAAACATCGGTATTTAAGCAAAAATCAAAATCAACAATAGACATATAAAACTGATTGGACATGCAGAAAATAATCACCATTTTACTACTCTCATTATTTACATCCACTCTTATAGCACAATCTATCAAAGATGAGTGGCACCCCTCCCACGGATCACTATTAGATGGCAAAACAATAGTAAAAGCCAACTTATTGGGAGTGACAGCCCGCAACTTCGGGTTTTATGGCGAACGAATTATCAGTAAAAGAGTATCATTTGTTTTAGGTGTAAACACTATGCCCGAGGGTAATATACCATACATTGAGCATTTCACTGACGAGCCCGAAATTAGAGATATTCAAATTAGCTCATTAGCTTTTACTCCCGAAATACGAATATATCTTAGTAGATCTGGTTACGGAAAGGGATTTTATATTGCTCCATATTATAAGTACGAAAAGTATGATGCAAGCAGTTACAATATTGAGTTTTCCGACGAAGATAATAATACGCAGTTTATTAATATGAATGGGATTTTAAACACCCATAGCTTTGGAGCAGCTCTTGGTGTTCAATGGTTGGTAGGCAAACAAAAAAATATTATTATAGACTGGACAATGCTTGGCGCACATTACGGCTCCAACAAAGGATATCTGAAAGGAAAGACAACCTACGATATGACTGAAGAAACTCAAAACGAAATTAGAAAAACTATTGAAGACAGTTTTCAGAGTATCGAGATTGGAAATTTAGTTCCCATCAAAACCGAGAATATCCAAATTGACAAAAACAATGCAAGTGTAGATATTAAGAGTCCCTGGGCGTTTATTAGATCTTCGCTATCAATTGGTTTTAGGTTTTAGCGGAACAAAGTACGATTCTAAAAGTACTCCCCACACCTAACTCAGAGCTCTTCACGAATATTTTGCCGTTATGGTTTTTCTCAACAATGCGCTTCACAAGCGATAGGCCTAAGCCCCACCCTCTGGCCTTGGTTGTATAACCCGGCAAGAACACTTTTTTAAATTTAGACTTGGCAATACCCCTACCCGAGTCTGAAACATCCATTATTGCTTTATTATCTTTCACGCTAATTTGTAAATCTATAGAACCCTCGCCCCCCATTGCATCAGTAGCATTTTTTATTAAGTTTTCTATTACCCACTCAAACAGCGGTTCGTTGAGTTCTACCATTACCTCATCTTCAGGAAAGGATGTAGAGATAACAATCTTATCTGATATACGCCTTTTCATATACTGCAAGGCACGATCTGTTACTATTCGCAAATCACTAGCTTTCAAATCGGTGCTAGAACCTATCTTCGAAAATCTATCGGCAATCATCTCTAACCTATCCAAATCCTTATCCACCTCATCAAGCAAATCCACATCTCCACCCTTTAGCTTTATGAGTTCTATCCATGCCATCAATGAAGATATGGGGGTGCCCAACTGATGTGCCGTTTCTTTCGACAAGCCCATCCACACTTTATTCTGCTCCGACTTAAGCGAACTACGCAAAGCAAAAAATGCCAAAGCAATAAACAAAAACAATACCGATAACTGAACGTATGGAAACAAGGCCAACTGCTTGAGTGTATAAGAATCATCGTAATACAAAAACTGGTTCAACTCTTCAATAACAATAGGCTCGTGCCTTTTTGAAAAATCACTTGCCTTGTTGCTCAACACCTCATACTCGTTTTTTGAACCCACATTCAAATTATTAGCTACATAAGTGTCCGACGAAGCATCATACAATATAACTGGAATGGTAGAATTGCTTTGCAATATATGCAGTATCAGATTCATATCACTATTCTCTGTTTCGTGAGCAAAAGCTCTTGTTGCCTCAGCCCAAATCTCTATTTTATTTCGTTCCTCCACAGCAAGCTCTTTCACAAGCTTGTGCGAAAATAAAAGAGATGATGCAACTATAGCAATAGCAACAGCCACAAAAACAGAAGCAACAACTTGTCTCGAATCAAAAATCAATCTCATATAATATTGCATTGACGATATACAAAACTAACGAAAAAAAATATGTTTTATTGATTTAAGGTCGTTTTTAAGTTTATTAATATTTAAATCAATAATAATGTTGACAATAAATTTAGAAGTATGATAAAATAGTGTACTTTTGTGTGCGCACACATAAACAAATCATAAACATGAAGAAGTATTTGCTTTTAATCACATTATTTTTTGCATCTATAATACTATATGCACAAAACAGACCCGATCCGCAACCTGCGCCAGACACTTATGAGAATTTCAAAGTGGGGATGGCCGGATATACGTTTGTAAACTTTGATTTAGACAAGACATTAGATATAATGCAAAAGTGCGATGTAAAGTATTTGTGTATAAAAGATTTTCATTTACCCCTCAGCAGCTCCGATATTCAAATTGAAGAGTTTCACCAAAAGCTTTCTGCAAAGGGAGTTACAGGCTATGCCGTTGGTCCCATATATATGAAAACAGAAGAAGAAGTGGACAATGCTTTTGAATATGCAAAGCGAGTAGGTGTAAAACTAATTGTAGGAGTGCCCAATTACGAACTATTACCCTATGTAGATAAAAAGGTAAAAGAATATGATTTCAAGTATGCTATACACCTACACGGGCCAGATATGGCACTATATCCAGATGCGGATGATGTATGGGAAAATGTAAAAGACTTAGACCCAAGAATTGGTATGTGTCTTGATATCGGCCACGACCGTCGCAATGGTAAAGACCCAATAGAAGATTTAGAAAAATACATATCGCGAGTATTCGATATACACCTAAAAGATGTAACAGGAGCCACCAAAGCAGGTTATTCAGTAGAGGTAGGCCGCGGCATATTAGACATTCCAGGATTTGTGAGAATGCTACGCAAAACTGGCTACGATGGTGTTTGCAGCTTAGAGCACGAAAGAAACATGAAAGACCCATTTTTGGGTATTGCCGAATCGATAGGATATTTCAGAGGCGTGATTGAAGCTACTAAAGCGATGGACAAATAATAAAATTAAAACGAAATTCATTCTCTCTTTTTTATAATAGAAAGGGGTTGAGCACGAAAGTGTTTTCAACCCCTTTCGCACATATAGCGCACAGCCATTGTGGCACAAAGAGATGATATAATAACGCAAATGTCGATTAAAACCATTAATTTTGCTTCATACAATCAAAAAGAACTATAAATGATCACCCTACTTATAATTGCTATTACGAGCATCACATCTGTAATGGCATTCAGAGATGTTGATTTATTCAACAAAATTATATTTTACCCACCTGCCGTTACACGCGGACAATGGTATAGACTATTAACTTATGGATTGCTCCATGCCGACTGGACACACCTATTGTTCAACATGTTTACGCTATATATCTTTGGCAGATCAGTAGAAGTAATATTTAAATCAGCCCTAGGTCCCGAAATAGGAGCATTAAGCTACATATTATTATATGTGCTGGCTTTATTGGTTTCGATTTTGCCGACCTACAATCGACACAAAGAGAACTCCTACTACCGCAGCTTAGGAGCATCGGGAGCAGTTTCGGCAATAGTTTTTGCGTATATAATATTGCGCCCCATGAGTTTTATGGGAATATTGTTTATACCTATCATGCTACCGGCATTCATCTTCGGAATCATCTTCATAGCAATATCAATGAAGCTCGACAAAACTCAAGCAGGCGGCATAAACCACTCGGCACATATTACGGGCGGAATATTTGGAATAATAATAACCATAATATCCTTCTACTCATTTGCAAGCATAAACTTGGTTCAATCTTTTATAGCTCAAATACAAATCAATTCAATTAGTGATTTAATTCATATTGGATTTTAATATAAAAACTCCGACTTAAAGCTACATCAATATGCCTAAGCTCTACCTCATACCCGTCACCCTTGGCGATACCGATATCAATAGAGTATTGCCCAGTCACAATCTGGAAGTAATAAAAACTATAAAGCACTTTATAGTAGAAAACATCAGATCGGCACGTCGATTTTTAAAAAAATGCGACCCAAGCATTAATATCGACGAACTCACATTTTACGAACTAAACAAGCACACCAAAGTAGAGATGATAAGCACCTATCTCGAACCAATTAAGAAAGGCGAGAATATAGGCATCATTTCCGAGTCGGGCTGCCCAGCCATAGCCGACCCTGGTGCAGATGTTGTATCCATTGCTCAGAAAAGAGGCTACAAAATTGTGCCATTAGTTGGTCCCTCCTCTATACTTATGTCACTAATGGCATCCGGCTTCAATGGCCAAAGCTTTGCTTTTCAAGGATATTTGCCAATAGATAATTCTGAGAAGATTAGAAAGATAAAACAATTAGAATCGAGGAGCTATAGCGAAAATCAAACTCAAATATTTATCGAGACGCCCTATAGAAATCAAAAGCTTGCGGAAGATCTTATTGCCAACTGCAAACCACAAACCAAAATGTGCATAGCAATGAATATAAGCCTTGACAACGAATATATTGTTACAAAAACGATGAAAGAATGGAAAGGCAAGCTACCCGAAATGCACAAACAACTATGCGTATTTTTAATACACAAAGGATAAGATAACAATACAGAGATATGAGCAACAGCATACACCACAATTTTCAATTACAACCCTACAACTCGTTTCGCACAAGAGCCGAAGCAAAGATTTTTGCAACTGCCAACACAATTGATGAACTTAAGGATATTCTAAAAAAATACCCCAACGAAGAGAAGTTAGTTTTAGGCAATGGGTGCAACCTTTTTTTCACCAAAAACTTTGATGGGTTAGTAATAAAACCCCAAATAGAAGGCATCAGCATAATTGGTAACACAGCCGAGTATGTTGACATAGAAGTGGGTGCCGCTCAAGACTGGGATCAGTTTGTGGAGTTTTGCGTTGAAAGAGGTTGGTCAGGCATAGAAAATCTTTCTCTCATTCCCGGCTCGGTAGGTGCAGCCCCAATTCAAAACATTGGCGCCTATGGAGTGGAAGTAAAGGATGTGATAACTGAGGTGAATACAATAGAAATAGCCACAGGAGCAGTTAAAACATTCAAAAACTCGGAATGCAACTTCGAATATCGCGACAGTTTATTCAAAAAAACACGCCAATACATAATCACATCAGTTGTATTTAGGCTTAGCAAATCGTTCGTGTATCACGAAAAATATAAAGACCTAAAGCACGAACTATCAGCCACACCACTACCTACCCTAAGGCAAGTGCGCGACGCAATAATAAGAATCAGAAAGCGCAAACTACCAAGCCATATAGAACTACCAAATGCGGGTAGCTTTTTTAAAAACCCCGTGCTATTAAATACCGAGAAGGACAACCTGCTTACCAAACTACCCAACGCCCCAATATATCCGGTGGCAAATGATAGCTTTAAAACATCAGCAGCATTTCTTATAGAGCAAGCCGGATATAAAGGCAAGCGAATTGGCAATGTAGGAACCTATATAAACCACGCCCTCATCATTGTAAACTATGGCACAAACAATGGCCAAGAGATAGAAAATTTCAAACTCGAAATACAAAAAGCAGTGAATGATAAATACGATATTTTATTAGAACCGGAGGTATGGATATTTTAATATTCTACTCCTACTATTTTGCTATATAATTTATATTTACTATCTTACCACAGAATTTGTTAGGCATCCTCACTAGGTTGCCTTTCTAATTTCATATCTAATTATTAAACACCTAACCATAGGAATAACTTATAATTTCTAACAAAACATGAGCAGAGCATTTATTAAAGAAGACAACAAGCAGGACATACCCTTTGTTCCTCCCAGAGCCGACCTACCTAAGGGGGTCACCAATTATGTTACGCCATTTGGTCTTGAGCTACTTATGAAAGAGAAGGAAACTTTGCTTTCAGATCTTAAAGTTGTAAATGAAGGAAACGATCATGGAAAAATTAATGCTATCAAGGTGATAAATATCAAGTTGCAGCGCCTTGAGGAGCGTATTGTAACTGCACAGGTAATAGATCCATCAAATCACGATAAAAGCAAGGTGCGATTTGGCTCGACCGTGCTATTAAAAATTGGCAATACTAACAACACTCGCAAGCTACAAATTGTGGGGGTAGATGAGGCCGACCTTAAACTAAATAAAATTGCATTTACTTCGCCATTAGCAAAAACGCTTATAAATAAAATAGTAAATGAAGAAGCTATTCTTAAACTGCAAAGAGGCGAAAGCAAATTCACAGTCCTCGAAATAGAATAGATAATAATTAAGTTATCCGTTGCCAACAACCACATCTTGCATAGCAAATCCATATCACTACATCCACTTTTTATATATAGGTCAAGTAGGTTGACAGTTTATCCACTTCACATCGGTTCTAGCTCACTGCATGGACACTGTAACGAAACACTTGGCCTTTTTTCTTTGCATTAATTTGCACCTCAAAATATTCTGATAAAGCATAATAGGTATGTAACCTACCGATTTGTGATATCACTAAATAAATATTGCGCCATTTACACCATAAATGAAATAAAAATATTCTGCCGTGACCAGTTTACACCATAAACGAAACAAAATAAT
>CAYTQG010000050.1:0-17455 GCA_964439965.1 uncultured Proteiniphilum sp. | reverse complement strand
GAAAAGAAAACCATGAGCTGGTTGATGGTACCGTGTGTGGCTACTGATTTGCCTTTCATCATGGCTTTGTAGCCGTAGTGGGCAACTTGGGCTGAGGTGGGTAGTTTGATGGATTTTGAGAGTTCGTCGTAGAAGGTGACATTGGCTGCGTGGGCAAAGTGTGAGTGTGTGGGTCCTGGGCATAGGGCGGTAACGGTGATTCCTTTTGTTTTTACTTCGTGATTGAGTGCCTGCGAGAAGCTGGTTACGAATGCTTTGGTGGCGAAATATACCGACATATTGGGGCCTGGCATAAAGGAGGCTAAAGATGAGACGTTGAGGATTTTTCCGCTTTCTTTTTTGGTTGTCCATTCGCGGATGAATAGGTGGCAAAGGTGCGTTAGTGCTGATATGTTGAGGTTTATCATTGACTCTTGCCTGCTCCAATCGCTTTGGGCAAAGCTTGCATAATCGCCAAAGCCTGCATTGTTTACTAAATAATCTATTCGGGTGTTGCTGCTCGATACTTCGTTGAATAGTGTGCGGACTTGCTCTTTTTGTGTCAAATCGCAAATTATTAGATTTACCGATACATTGTGTTTTTGTAAGATATCGCTTTTTAGATTTTCTAAATCTTGCTTGCTGCGTGCCACTAGTATCAGGTTGGTACCTTGGGATGCGAATATATTGGCAAATTCGAGTCCGATGCCTCGTGATGCGCCGGTGATTAGTGCTGTGGGTGTGATGCTTGTTTTGAGGTTTGATTGTTGCATGGTGCCTTTTATTTTAATTGTATCTTTAATTATGGGTAAATATAAGGATTTTTGTAGTTGAAAATAAAAAAAAGTGACTAATTTTATATTTGTCGGCGTTAGATTATAATTTCTGAATATTTTGTGGATGCTTAATTTAGAGATTATTTTTACGAATATAATAATCCGACTACATAAAATTATATACCTATGAGACTGAAAGTTTATTCTTTTGTTTTATTCCTGCTTGTTTTGATTGCAGGTGTGGATGTGATGGGGCAACCGAAGGTGCGTGTGTTTCTTCCTGATGCGGAGATGGCAACGGGGAGGGCTGTAGTGGCTTGCCCGGGAGGTGGTTATTCGGGATTGGCTATGAATCATGAGGGCTACGATTGGGCTCCTTTTTTTAATGAAAGGGGTATTGCTTTGATTGTTTTGGAATATAGGATGCCTAATGGTGACTATACTTTGCCAATAGAGGATGCTGAAATGGCTATTAAGATGGTGCGTGATAGTGCTGAGGTGTGGGGTGTTAATCCTAATGATGTTGGTATTATGGGCTCGTCTGCTGGTGGGCATTTGGCTTCTACTGTGGCCACTCATGCTGGGGCTGATGTGCGGCCTAACTTTCAGATATTGTTTTATCCTGTCATTACCATGGATAAGCTATATACTCATATGGGTTCGCACAATAATTTTTTGGGCGAGGATGCTTCTGAGGAGTTGGAGGAGAGGTTCTCGAATGAGAAGCAGGTTGCGGAGGATTCTCCGCGTGCCTTTATAGTTTTTAGTGATGATGATAAGGTGGTTCCGCCTATCAATGGGGTTAATTACTATTTGGCTTTGCATGAAAATGGTGTTCCTGCTGTGCTTTACATTTATCCTTCGGGTGGACATGGCTGGGGTTTTAGTGAGAGTTTTGAGTATAAAAACGAGATGCTTGGTGAATTGTCGGTTTGGTTGAGGAGCTTTTGATATGATGTTGTGTGTCGATTTGATGTTTTGGTGCCGAAGCTTTAACAAATTCGAAAAACACTGTATTGAACAGTTGTTTGTTTGTTTGGCTCGTTAAATGCTTTGTGATAGGGAGATGTACTATGATAATCCTAGAGTGTCGGAAATCGAATAAAAGTGGAATGTTAAACTATGTTCAGACTCTTGTATAGATGATTTTCTTTATTATCTTTGCTCACGAATTTTTAGAAAACCCCTTCTGAGCGCAGAGAAGGCATGGATAATAAGGTTGAATTGAGATTTTGACTTTTTTGCTGGTGCTGGGGTTGTCATTGAAATTTAATTGTAATATAGCAAATTATACTTAATTGTATGGGTTTGGATGAGAATTTGTATTTGAGTGGGTATAGTTTGCTGTGGAAAATTTATGAAAAGTGCAATTATTATATAGATGTTTACTATTTTTGTACATATAAAATATAAGCACGTAAAAAATTCGCTTGTCAGACAAGTGTAGGAAGATAAGTGGAGGGTGCTAAGTGATAGGTAAGCCCCTATAGACTGAAAATAATGGAAGAGCGGCTACACATTATATAAAACGCTAAGATATTGTGAGTAGGGTGAGGGGGAATTGTTTAAAATTAAATTTTTTAATTCAATATGAATAATAAATTAAATTTTAAAACATCGTATATCAGATATCTGCGAAACGATGAGTTTGTTACCTTTTATAAGGAGATTGCCGGAACTTATGCGCAAGTAGAAACAAACATCGAGAGTAGTTATCATGATAATGCGATTGCAAACGTGCAGGCACGAACGAAAGATCTAGCTATGTTGAGAGCTAAGGATAGAGGACATTATCTAACCTTTGATATCAACGATCTTCACGAGGAGCGTGTGGAGGCTATTAGAATGATTTTGTCCGAAAGGAAGTCAAGAGCTAATCACACAAGCTACGAAGTGAAGGCTGCGGCTGCAAGAGTGAGCTTTTGGCTACGTAAGCATGTGGGGGCGTTTCAGACGGCAACTCAGGATTCATTGACTGCTCGTATCAATGAGCTGTTTTATGACATGGAGACTAGTGTTGATATTATCAACGACGTTGATGCACTGGGTTGGACGGAACACTTCACTGGCTTGAGCGCTTTGAACGAAAATTATCTGCAAGCCAGATATGACAGAAGAGAGGCTGAGGCTGAAAGAGTGATTGCTCAAAGAGGTGCAGAAAAAGTGAGAGAAAGTCTTCATGCTGACTTAGCTACTTTGCTTGATATGACTTGCGGGATTGTGAACGCAGAGGGTATTGAGATTGCTGATAAGCTGATGGCTATGCTTGACAGATCGTTTGCAAGGATGGTATCAATTGCCAAATCTCGCGCCAACGCAGGGAAAAATGGTGACGCGAAAGATGGCAGTGATGATACAACTGACGTTGAAACTGATGATAACAATTTGGAGGAATTGTAGGTCATCAAACAATAGTCAGTGATCTGAATTAAGTCTAATTGAGATAGAGGGTTGTACCATTAGGGTATGACCCTCTTCTGTTTTGCAAAGTACGGAAAAATAAAGATCGATTCATAATGAATTTATATGTTGTTAAATATAAATACGCGTTGAATTAGTATTAAATAACATACTAAATGCTTATGAGTGTCGAATTAATTATTTTTTGTTTCCTTTTATAAGTCTGAAAATGATCGATAATAGAGCTAATACTAATAAAATGTGGATAAGTCCGCCTACGCTATAAGCAAAAACACCGATTGCCCATCCGATTAAAAGAATTACTGCGATTACATAAAGTAAATTGGTCATAGTTAATTGCTTTTTAATGTTTTATTTGTTTGGAGCTCTTTGTGATAGAACAAGGTGGAGTGGGTTTTGGTTCAATGATATTTTTATTGTAACAAAAAAGCGTGGAGAATTATTATATCTCCACGCTTTTGCATATTGTTGAATGTCAACGGGTTGTTGGCCTGTTTTAATCAAATGCGCAATTTGGTTGTGTAACCACTTCGAAGAAGTCGTTTCCTTTATCATCAACAAGGATAAATGCTGGGAAATCTTCTACTTCAATTTTCCAAATGGCTTCCATGCCTAGCTCTGGATACTCTACACACTCGAGGCTTTTGATGCTGTCTTGTGCAAGTATTGCTGCTGGTCCGCCAATGCTTCCTAGATAGAAACCGCCATATTTTTGGCATGCATCGGTTACCTGCTGGCTTCTGTTTCCTTTTGCGAGCATTATTAGGCTACCGCCATGAGATTGGAATAGATCAACATACGAGTCCATGCGTCCGGCTGTGGTTGGTCCCATTGATCCGGATGCGTATCCTTCGGGTGTTTTGGCTGGGCCTGCGTAGTAGATTGGGTGATCTTTTACATATTGTGGTAAGCCTTCGCCTCTGTCTATTCTCTCCTTTAGTTTTGCGTGAGCTATGTCGCGACCCACAATGATGGTGCCATTTAGCGACAAGCGTGTTGAAACTGGATATTTGGATAGTTCGGCAAGGATTTCGGGCATTGGTTTGTTGAGGTCGATTTTTACGCCTCCGCCTTCGCCTGCTTCGCGCATCTCTTCAGGGATTAGTCGCGTTGGATTGTCTTCCATCTTTTCGATCCAAATTCCCTCTTTATTGATTTTTGCTTTGATGTTTCTATCGGCCGAGCATGATACTCCCATGCCTACGGGGCATGATGCTCCGTGGCGTGGTAAGCGTACTACGCGAATGTCGTGAGCAAAATATTTGCCTCCAAATTGTGCTCCTAATCCTAATTCTTCGGATGCTTTTTTGAGCTTATCTTCCATTTCGATGTCTCTGAAAGCTTGTCCGTGTTCGTTTCCTTCGGTTGGTAGGTTGTCGTAATATTTTGTTGATGCTAGCTTCACCGTTTTTAGATTTGTTTCGGCAGATGTGCCACCAATTACAAATGCTAAGTGATAGGGTGGGCAAGCAGCAGTACCTAGCGACTTCATTTTGTCGATAAGAAACTCTTCTAAGCGTCCTGGTGTAAGCAGTGCTTTAGTTTCTTGATATAGGTATGTTTTGTTTGCAGATCCACCACCTTTGGCTACGCATAGGAAGTTGTACTCGTCTCCCTCAGTAGCGTACAGATCTATTTGAGCTGGTAGATTGGTGCCTGTGTTTACCTCATCGTACATATTGAGTGGAGCATTTTGCGAATAACGAAGGTTTTCCTTGGTGTAGGTATTGTAAACACCTTGTGATAGAGCTTCTTCATCGCAAGTATCTGTCCATACTCTTTGCCCTTTTTTACCCATTATGATTGCGGTTCCGGTATCTTGACAAAAAGGTAGGATACCTTTGGCCGAAATCTCGGCGTTGCGCAAGAAAGTGAGGGCAACAAACTTGTCGTTGTCGCTTGCCTCAGGGTCTGTTAAGATTTGAGCCACCTGTTCTTGGTGATCGGGACGTAGCAGAAATTGAACATCTCTAAAAGCTGTTTCTGCCATTAGGGTTAATCCTTCGGGAGCGATTTTTAAAATCTCTTTCCCATCAAATTCAGCAGTTGACACATGTTCCTTTGTCAAAAGATAATATTCGGTAGTATCTTTTGATAGTGGGAATGCCTCCTGATACACAAATGGTTTTTTTGCCATAAATAATTGTTGTTTTTATTCGTAATATTTGTGGTGCAAACTTACAAATAAAAAGTGACTTGAGGGGCCTAAAAATATTAAATAGTGAAATTTTTCTTTATTTAGAGGTTTGTTGTTTGTGCTGATTATAAATAATGTATCTTAAAGGGGGGAAGTTTATATGGAATTTTTGTTCCTTTGTATTTCATAATCGAATAATGTTTTTTTACAATGCGTTTATCTGAACTTAAGACTGGTGACAAGGCATATATAGTTAAAGTAAATGGCTCGGGGGCTTTCCGAAAGAGGATTCTCGAGATGGGTTTTGTGCGAGGGCAGGAGGTGAAATCTATATTGAATGCTCCGCTTAAAGATCCTATTAAATATGGTATAATGGATTATGAGGTGTCGCTGCGCAGAAGTGAGGCTGTTTTGATTGAGATATCGAAGCTGAGGGAGGATGCTTTGTATTCTGCCGAATTGGATGACGATTTGCATGAGGATGTGGATTTTGCTGATGAGGTAGAGGATGCATTGGCGCTGGGTGGTAAGCAAAGTAGAATTGATGATGGGTCGAAGATTATAAATGTGGCTTTGGTAGGAAATCCTAATGCGGGTAAAACCTCAATTTTTAATTTGGCTTCGGGGGCGCACGAGCATGTGGGCAACTATGGCGGTGTGACGGTGGATGCCAAGGAGGGATTGATGAGGCATGGTGGATATACTTTTAGGTTGATTGACTTGCCAGGAACTTATTCACTGTCGGCTTATTCGCCCGAGGAGCTTTATGTGAGAAAATATATATTTGATGAAAATCCTGATGTTATAATAAATGTGGTGTCGGCTTCGGCTCTTGAGCGAAATTTATATCTAACTACCGAGTTGATAGAGCTTGAGCATCCTATGGTGATGGCACTAAATATGTATGACGAGCTTTTGAAGAGTGAGCGTGAGCTTGATTTTGAATCTCTCTCGGCTATGCTTGATATGCCTATTGTGCCTACAGTGGGTAAGAAGGGTGTTGGCATTACTGAACTTTTAGATTCGGTTATTGAGGTTTATGAGACGGGGGCTTCGGAAAGAAGGGTGACTATACCTTATGGTAGAGTGTTGGAGAAATCTATCTCGGTGATGAAGCGTGAGCTATCAGCTGCCAATGGTGAGTTATCGAGACTAAATCTGCCTTTGAGATATTTGAGTGTGAAAATGCTTGAGGGCGATAAGGCTGTAGAGAAAGAGATTTCGAACTTGAAAAGGGGTGGCGAGTATTTGTCACGTCGCGATAAGGAGAATGAGTATATGGAGCGTTTGCTAAAAGAGGATGCAGAGTCGGCCTTTGTGAATGCTCGATATGGCTTTATTGCTGGTGCTTTGCGTGAAACTTTTGAGGATAAGCCAAGCATTCATGCTAGGACTGAGGCTTTGGATGCTGTGTTGACAAATAAGTATTTTGGGCTGCCATTGTTTTTTGTTTTCCTATGGATAATGTTTGAAGCTACTTTTAGACTTGGTGAGTATCCTATGGATTGGATAGAGAGTCTTGTGGCTTTTATAGGTAATGCTGTGAGAGGTAGGATGGCTGATGGGCCTCTGAAAGATTTGCTTGTGGATGGTGTGATTGGTGGAGTGGGAGGCGTTATTGTGTTTCTGCCCAATATTGTGATTCTGTACGCATTTATTGCCTTTATGGAGGACTCGGGCTATATGTCGCGAGCGGCATTTATTATGGATAAGTTGATGCATAAGATAGGTTTGCATGGGAAATCATTTATTCCTCTGATTATGGGGTTTGGCTGTAATGTGCCTGCTATTATGTCAACAAGGATGATTGAGAGCCGAAATAGCCGTATGATTACTATGCTGATTGTTCCTTTTATGTCGTGTAGTGCTCGACTGCCTGTGTATATATTATTTGTGAGTGCCTTTTTTGCAAAGCATGGCAGCTTTATAATGCTTGGATTGTATGGTATAGGTATATTGGTGGCTGTGGTTACCGCTTTGTTGCTTCGCAAGAGTTTCTTTAAAGAGGAGGATACCCCCTTTGTGATGGAGTTGCCTCCGTATAGAATGCCAACTTTTAAATCTGTGATTATACATATGTGGGAGCGATCAAAAATGTATCTTCTGAAAATGGGAGGGCCTATATTGGTTGCTTCGATTGTGATATGGTTTTTAGGGTATTTCCCTCAAAATAAGGAGCGTGATAGAGATTATGATAGAAAGATAGCGCAAGTGGAAGCTTCGGTGCTTTCGGATCAGGATAAGGAGGATGTGATTTCGGAGCTTAAGTTTGCTAAGCATACTGATCATCAGGTGAATTCGTATATTGGCCGTGTGGGGCATTTTATGGAGCCTGTGATGAAGCCTTTGGGTTTTGATTGGAAAATTTCGGTGAGTCTGCTATCTGGTATGGCCGCTAAGGAGATTGTGATCAGCACAATGGGGGTGTTATATACAGGTGATGGTGAAAATCAGCAGTCATTGCAGGATAGGTTGCTAATTGAAAATCATCCTGATGGAACGCCTATATTTACTCCTTTGGTGGTAATTGGGTTTCTGTTGTTTACGCTTATCTACTTCCCGTGTATTGCTACCATTGTGGCAATAAAGGAGGAGTCGCACGACTGGCGATGGGCTATGTTTAGTGTTTTCTACTCTACTGGGCTTGCCTGGTTGTTTGCATTTGTTGTGTATCAGGTGGGTAGTTTGTTTTTAAACTAAATTAATTTCAAATTGTTTTATTGGCATGGATATTCAATTACTTATAGTGATATTGGTGGGTGTTGTGGTTGCATTTATTTTGTTGAGAAACATTTATCGATTCTTTTTTGATAAAAACTCTTCAAATGGATGTGGTAGCTGCAATGCGTGCGAATTTAATACTCAAAATATGAATGACTATAATAAATAGATTATGAGGTGGGCATATTTTGGGTTACTGTTTTTTGCGCTATTGTTTGTTTCGGAGTTTGCTAATGCTCAGCATAAATTTGCTCTTGATGTGGGGTATCATTATATGAAGGGTAGTAGGGGATATCTGGGTGCGGAATATAGGCTGGACAGTAACGATGGGGTGAATAGGCATGGTCCTTTTAATATAGGGGTTGGAGGGTTGGTATATTCGCAGGAGAATAAAACAAAGATTGTGCCTGAAATGCATATTAATAAGACATGGAAGCATTTTATTGTTACTGAGGTTTCATCTACAACAAAATATATTGAGCCTTCGCTGGGGCTTACTTTCTTTAATCTTGTACGTGTTCAAACTGGATATAATGTTCCGTTTAAGAAGCAGGATGCGGGCGGTTTTACATTTGCTGTTAGAGTTTTGATTGGTAGGTCGCCATACTACGATGAAATTACTGTATATTGAGAGTGAATATGTTGCAATGTTAAAAATGCCTGATTTGCAGCAATATAATAAGTCTATACCTTTGGTAATTACCTGAAATATTGTATCTTTGCAGTCCGATTATTAAAAATTCATATATAATAGTTTGATTTATAGCTTCTTATTTGCCATTTAGTCCCTTAGCCAGACAAAACGGAGAGCTATTATCATGCTGAATTTTATTAAACGAACTAAAATACAAAAAGTAAAGTGAACACTTTAAGTTATAAAACAAAACACGTTAATAACGAAACGGCTCAAAAAGAATGGGTTGTTATAGATGCAACTGGACAAACTCTAGGTCGCATGAGCTCAAAAGTAGCAAAGTTGTTGAGAGGTAAGTATAAGCCAAGCTTTAGCCCACACGTAGATTGTGGTGATAATGTTATTATTATCAATGCTGATAAGGTAGAGCTTACTGGAAACAAGTGGACTCAAAGAACCTACTATCGCTATTCTGGATATCCAGGTGGTCAGAAGGCTTCTACTCCTGAAGATTTAATGAATGCAGGACCAGACAGACTTCTACGCAAAGTGATTAAAGGTATGTTGCCTAAAAACAAACTTGGTGCAGCTATTTTGAAAAATCTTTATGTGTATGCTGGAAATGAGCACCCACATCAAGCACAACAACCAAAACAAATAGATATTAATACACTCAAATAATAAGATGGACGTAATAAATTCAATCGGAAGACGCAAAGCCGCAGTTGCCCGCTTATTCATGAGCGAAGGAACTGGAAAAATAGTTATTAACAAACGTGATATAGAAAATTATTTCCCCTCATCAATCTTGCAATATATCGTTAAGCAACCATTGAACACTCTTGAAGTTGCTGAAAAATATGATATTAAAATCAACTTGAACGGTGGCGGATATAAGGGACAAGCAGAGGCTGCAAGATTAGCTATTGCTCGTGCTTTGGTTAAGGTAAATCCAGAAGATAAAGCAGCTTTAAGAGCTGAAGGATTTATGACTCGCGATCCACGTGTTGTTGAGCGTAAAAAACCAGGACAACCAGGAGCAAGAAGAAAGTTCCAATTCTCAAAACGTTAATATACGCAGAGGCTATTTGAGAACTTTTGTAGTGCATGGGCTATTTATATACAATGTAAATGGTCTGAGCCAAAAGCTTCTTGTCGCTTAATAACGTTTAGTATCTAAACTGTAGGGACGTTGCATTTGTGCAGCTTACCCTATAGTTCGACTAAGAAAAAGAAAGTAAACGAATTAAAACAATTAAAACAAAAATGGCAAAATTAGACTTTGACCAACTATTAGAGGCTGGAGCGCACTTCGGTCACTTAAAAAGAAAATGGAATCCGGCAATGGCTCCTTACATCTTTATGGAGCGTAACGGTATCCACATAATCGATCTTCACAAAACAATAGCTAAAGCTGAAGAATCGGCTGCTGCTTTAAGACAAATTGCTAAATCGGGCAAGAAAGTTCTTTTTGTAGCAACAAAAAAACAAGCTAAAGAATCTATCGAACAATTTGCTCAAAACGTGAACATGCCTTACGTGGTGGAGCGCTGGCCAGGTGGTATGCTTACTAACTTCCCTACTATCCGTAAGGCGGTTAAGAAGATGACTACTATCGATAAGATGATTAAAGATGGAACTTTTGAGACTTTGTCAAAACGCGAGAAACTACAAATTACACGTCAGCGTGCTAAGCTTGAGACTATGCTTGGTTCTATCCAAGACTTGACTCGCTTGCCTTCGGCAATTTTTGTGGTTGACGTAATGAAAGAACATATTGCAGTAAGAGAGGCTAATAAATTAGGTATCCCTGTTTTTGCAATTGTTGACACTAACTCAAACCCTGATAATATCGACTTTGTAATCCCTGCTAACGATGACTCTACAAAATCAATTGAGATGATTTTGGATTTCGTAACTAGCGAGATGAAAGAGGGATTGCAAGAGAGAAAAGTGGAAAAAGCTGATGCTGATGCAGCAAAAGAAATGGCTGATCATGCAGAAGAAGGAAAAAGAGAGAGAAAATCTAAAGTAGCGAAGAAAGAAAGAATTAAGAAAGAGGACAAAGATGCGCTTAACGCAGCTGTTGCCGGAAAGTTCGCTAAAGAGGAGGACGAAGAATAATAACTATTTAAAATAAAGGAAATAAAATGGCAGTTAAAATGGCAGACATCCAACACTTGCGTAAAATGACTGGCGCAGGAATGATGGATTGTAAGAGTGCATTGAATGAGGCAAATGGTGACTTTGACAAGGCTGTTGAAATTATCCGTAAAAAAGGACAGGCAGTTGCAGCAAAACGCGAAGACAGAGATGCTAGCGAAGGTTGCGTACTTGCAAAAACTGAAGGAAACTTTGGTGCTGTTGTAGCATTGAATTGCGAAACGGACTTTGTTGCTAAAAACGAAGATTTCATTGCTTTGACTCAAAAAATACTTGATGCTGCAGTTGAAAACAAACCTGCTACACTTGAAGATCTTCTTAATGTGGAAATCGATGGTAGAGCAATTTCACAACTAGTTATCGACCAAATCGGTGCTACTGGTGAAAAAATGGAGTTGAGCAACTATCAACATATTACTGCTGAGCACGTTGTTTCATATATCCATATGGGTAACAAGCTTGCAACTGTAGTTGGTTTCAACAAAGCTGAGGTATCGGAAGAGGTGGCTAAAGATGTGGCTATGCAAGTAGCTGCAATGAATCCAATCTCTATTACTCCTGATTCAATCCCTGCAGATATTAAAGAAAAAGAACTTGAAATTGCTCGTGAGAAAGCTCGTGAAGCTGGCAAACCTGAAAACTTGCTTGACAGAATTGCTGAAGGTTCTTTGAATAAATTCTACAAAGAGAATACCTTGTTGCAACAAGATTATGTGAAAGATAACAAGATGACTATTGATCAGTTTATTAAGAGTAGCGATAAAGAACTTACTGTTACTGATTTCAAACGTGTATCTTTAGCTTAAGATTGTTTTCACAGTAAATATATTTGGATTTTGATATCCATAGAAAAAGCGTCCCCATTTTGAGGACGCTTTTTTGATTTATAGCATTTGTTTTACCTGATCTTCAAGTTTGATTAGATCCTTGGTGAAGTTTCTGATTCCTTCGGCTAACTTTTCTGTAGCCATTGCATCTTCATTCATCATCCATCTAAATGTTTTTTCGTCAACCGTTATCTTCTCAATATCCATTTGGGCTGCTTCATCAGCATTTAGCTTTTTAGTTAGCTTTTCATTTGTGTTTTCTAATTCGCTAAGTAGCTTTGGTGCTATTGTCAATAAATCGCACCCAGCGAGCTCACATATTTCTCCTATGTTTCGGAAGCTGGCACCCATAACTTGAGTTTTGTATCCAAACTTCTTGTAGTAGTTATAAATAGACTTCACAGATAGTACACCAGGGTCTTCGTTTGCTGGAATATTATCTACGCCTCTATCCTTTTTATACCAATCGAGAATACGGCCTACAAATGGCGAGATTAGCCGTACACCAGCCTCGGCACATGCTACAGCTTGAACGTGAGAGAACAATAGTGTTAGGTTGCATCGTATTCCCTCCTTTTCGAGTATTTCTGCAGCCTTAATCCCTTCCCATGTTGATGCTATCTTTATTAACACCCTTTCTCTAGAAACTCCGTTTTGTTCGTAAAGTGCTATTAGTTCGCGTGCTTTATCAACAGTTGCCTCAGTATCGAACGATAATCTTGCATCCACTTCGGTGGAGGCTCTTCCTGGTACTATCTTTAGTATTTCCAATCCAAAGTTCACGGCAAGCTTATCCATTGCTTTTGATAGTTGTTCTTCCCGATTGCTTGACGACTCCTTTGCAAACTTAATGGCATCATCAATCAAATACTTATACTTCTCCTCTTGCGAAGCGGCATAGATAAGCGATGGATTCGTAGTAGCGTCAACAGGCTTATAAACCTCTATTGATGCAAAATCGCCAGTGTCGGCAACAACTTGCGTGTACGTTTTTAATTGTTCAAGTAAATTCATAGTAATAATAAGTGTTTATAATTTGAATGATTTATTGCTAAAGTAATAGTGCGAAGATAATAAAAAAGAGGACATTTTTGAAATAATCTAATTATTTTAAAAATGCCCTCAATGATACTATTTGTATAATCCTCCTCCAATCAACTCTCACCGATAATTATTGGACTGGGGTCGATATTTATAACTTCCGTTGTTTTTAGTTGCATCTCTTCTTTAGAGATATTTGTAATGTCGTCGGGGGCGTTTTCAATATCAACTAATGGGGTGGGAATTTCTTCCTCAATAATCTCCTCTTTGATGTTTACGATTAGGTTTTTGCCAACCGAAATTCGATCACTTTTTAGACTATTCCATGTTTTCAACTGTGCGACAGTTACCCCATTTCTTGACGCAATTTTGCCAAGGTTATCACCACGTCTAATTCTGTAGTATTGATTTACAGACTTTGTTGTGGTGTTGGTAGCATTATTTTTTGCGAGAACAGTATTATCGGGTTCCGTTGTTATTATTGCTTGTTTTTGAACAATAAGATTCTTGCCTACACTGAGTCGTGTAGTTCTCATATTGTTCCACCTTTGTATTTGTGCAACTGTAGTTCTATTTCTGGATGCAATTTTTGAAAGAGTATCACCACTTCTTACTTTGTAGTAAACATTTGCAGTGTTACCAGTTGATGTGGTTGTGCTACCAGCAATATAATTGTCTGTATTTTCTCTATGATTTAGGAGATTGTCTTTATTAAGGTTTATAATTTCATCTTCCTTTTCAAGAAATGCATAGACCTTTGATGTAGGTAATACAAGGCTATAGTTTTTGAAGTTGCCAGGTATCACATCTTTCTTAAATTGAGGATTCCATCTTCTGATGTCAGTAATGGGAATATCAAGGGCTTTAGAAATCTGATTAAAATGCACTTGCTTGTCAACTTGGATTGTATCTAAAGCCACAATATCTAGTTGTGACTCTACTGGACAAATCGCGTGCTTGTCGTAATAGTTCATCACATAGTTGGCTGCAATGAATGCAGGAACATAACCTCTTGTTTCTTTTGGGAGGTTGTAGTATATCTCCCAATAATCTCTTTTACCACCGCTTCGGGTGATTGCTTTATTTACATTCCCAGGGCCACAGTTATATGCTGCAATTACTAGATTCCAATCTTCGTAAATAGAATAAAGATCTTTTAGATATTTTACTGCTGCTTCTGTTGATTTATATGGATCGCGTCTTTCGTCAACAAGGCTATTTACTTGCAATCCATATCCTTGTCCGGTTCTGAGCATAAACTGCCATAAACCTGTAGCACCTACTCTAGAAACGGCTACTGGATTTAGTGCAGACTCAATAACGGGGAGATACTTCAATTCAAGCGGCAACCCCTCTCTGTCAAGAGCTTCTTCAAACATTGGGAAGTAATACTCGCCCACTGTGAGCATGTAGCTTACTAAGTCGCGGCGACGAATAGTGTACATATCAATATAGTTTTTTACCACCGAGTTATACGACAACTCCATTTCGGAAGGGAAGTCGTAAAGTCGTTGTGTGTAAATACTATCGCTGTAAACAATATTTGAACCTTGTTGATCGCACTTGAAGTTTGATTTGCTTAAATCTATTTGCCAATCGTGAATAAGAGTGGCCAGTTGCTTGTTTAGATGTTCAGGTGCAACAATTTCGCTATCATTAATTTTAGACTTGTCGTTTAGTTTAGTGATTTGCGAATACAAAGTGCTCACACTAGCTATGAGGCTTAAAAGTAGTGATAAAATAATTTTTTTCATATTACCTCTCATTGTTTTGAGAATTTGTGGAGTATTCAGAACGAATACAAGCTTAGAAGCTAAAACTGCATTTGAAACCAAAAGAGGAGTCCGCATAATAACTCTTATTGTTCATTATCCTTACTTCGGGTTCGATACGAAAAGATAAGTCGGGGCTTATGTCAAATTCAAATAATTGCGCATCTACATAAGCATCCACAATAGTGAGTCCGTAAAGTGCAACTCCAATAATTACGCTTAAATCACGGTAGTATCTGAAATAGTTCTTTCTATCTTTCAGTACTCCCGTAAACCAATTTCTATCAACATTGTTTGGATCTTGGCCATATGGAACAAAGTTGTGCCAGCTATTTGTATCAGGGTCGTCATCCAAAATATCTTTGTAGGCATGAAAATAATCTTGATAGTGACTATTATTCCATGTTATAGCATACGAAACACCCACAAACCCACCATAAATGATGGGGAGTTTCCAGTATTTCTGATTATATATTTGTCCTAATCCCGGAAAAATTGCTGAATATATGACTGCTTTCTTTGAATCAGGTTTAAATGTCTTTATTTGTAACTTGTCAACCTTGCTCACTGCCAAATCAGGAATACTATCTAATGATCCAATGTTTATTGTATCCGTAGTCACGATTTCCTTAGTCTCTGTTTGGATTGTAAGTGCATCCTCATCAATGCTTATTTCTTGATTCTGAAGTGGCTTTAATAATGTAGAGTCAGGCTTCTGAAGCAATGAGTCCGCTTTCTGAATCTGGTTGTTGTTTTGAGCAGTCACGCTAATGGAGGTGACAACAAGCAATATTAATAAAATTAATTTATTGACTCTTTGCATATAGTTTACTTCTTCATTGTGTCTAACATCCCAATAATGTGCTCCAACTCTTCAGGATTTGAAAAGGGGATAGTGATTTTGCCTTTCCCATTTTTGTTGCAATTAAACTGCACCTTTGTATTGAAGTAGTTTGAAAGATGTTGTTTTAGAATGTCGAAATCGTCACTCAAGGTTTTATTGTCAGACTTTTTATTCTGAGTTTCCTCTTGAGCCATATTTTCGGCCTCAGCAAGTTCGCGAACAATGCTTTCAACTTTGCGGACCGATAATCCCTCCTTAATAATGAGATTATAAACCGATAGTTGTTTTACTGGATCATTGATAGTAACCAAAGCGCGAGCATGGCCCATATCTATTTTTTTATCCTTAACGCCCATTTGAACTTCGGCGGGCAATTTTAATAAGCGCAAGTAGTTGGCTATTGTTGCTCTTTTTTTACCCACTCTTTCGCTTAGCTGCTCCTGGGTGAGGGACAACATTTCAATAAGATTTTGATATGCAAGAGCAATTTCTATTGCGTTTAAATCTTCACGCTGAATGTTCTCAATTAAAGCCATCTCCATCAAGTCATTGTCTGATGCAGCTTTGATATATGCCGGAATACTATCCAATCCGGCTATTTGCGATGCCCTGTATCTTCGTTCGCCAGCAATAATCTGGTAAAAGCCATCTCCTTCATCTCGTAAAGTAATCGGCTGCACAATACCAATCTTCTTGATTGATATAGCAAGCTCCTCCAATGATTCTTGATCGAATGATGTGCGTGGTTGATCTGGATTTGGTTTTATCCTGTCCAGCTCCACCTCTATTATTGAAGTAGAACCTTGCGATTCTCCATCACTGAATGAAATCAGAGCATCTAAACCTCTTCCTAATGCATTTTTTTTACCCATATTATTAAAAGATAGCTGACAAAGTTAGTGATTTTTTTCGATAATCTCTTGAGCCAATTGCATATGATTGATTGCACCCCTCGAACCAGCGTCATACATCAATGCAGGTTTGGCATGACTTTGAGACTCGCTAAGTGTGACATTGCGCTGAATAACGGTGTTGAACACAAGCTCCTTAAAGTGGCTTTTTACTTCTTCGTAAATCTGATTGTGCAATCTTAATCTTGAGTCGTACATAGTTAGCACAAAACCCTCAATCTCAAGTTTAGTATTCAGTTTCGATTTTATAATCTTTATTGTATTCAGTAATTTGCTAAGACCCTCAAGAGCAAAGTATTCACATTGAACAGGTATAATTATAGAGTCGGATGCCGTAAGAGCATTTACTGTGATAATTCCAAGTGAGGGAGAGCAGTCTATTAATATATAGTCGTATATTTTACTTAGTGGTGTGAGTAGTTCTCTTAGTCGTTTATCACGATTATCCATTTGAACCATTTCGAGTTCAGCACCCACCAAGTTGATGTGCGAAGGGATTATATCAATATTTTCGAAAGGCGTTTTCATTACAGCTTCGGTGGGCTCACATTTACCAATCAAGCCTTCGTAAATGGTGTTTTTAAGATTTCGTATATCAATGCCCAATCCCGACGAGGCATTAGCCTGAGGGTCGGCATCTACAACAAGCACCTTTTTTTCAAATGCAGCTAATGATGCAGCCAAATTAATGGTGGTCGTAGTCTTGCCAACGCCACCTTTTTGATTCGCTAAAGATATTATTTTACCCATTTAATTACTTTATAATGAAACAACAAATTAAATAATAATTCCGCTAATAGGGTGTTAATTAAATACAATGTTGGGCTTTTTGTTGAAAAGTAGAGTTTTGGTTGAAAACTCTAACTTCTGATTTTAGAAGTATTTGTTGCCTCTATTCGAGTTTATTAAAGTGTTTGGTGTGTTGTTGTATCGATTTGATTTAAAAAGAAACTAACGACAAGAATAATCATCTTGCCGTTAGTTGTATTGTATTATAAAGAGAGTATTACTCCCAGCTTCTATCAAATCCCCCCTGAGCTTTACTTATTAGATTTTTCTTTTCGAAGAAGAACTGCTCCTCGCCAAATGCAGGTTCTAGCTGATCGAACCAGGTAGCATTGGCATTATATTTAGCAAAGAATGGTATGTCAACCAATTGTGGATTTCTGCACTGTAGAAACCTTAAAACGAGAACTTTTTCGCCGTTTATCTCTGTTACGCCTATTATA
>CAYTQG010000049.1:0-17671 GCA_964439965.1 uncultured Proteiniphilum sp. | reverse complement strand
AAAATAAAATATTAGAATAAAATAATGGAAACGTTAGCCACGGCAGAATATTTTTGGTCAGTTTATGGTGTAAATGAGTCACGGCAGAATATTATTTGTCCGTTTATGGTGTAAATGAGCCACGGTAGATTTTTATTGCTCGGCGTATAAAATCACAAATTTTTTATGTAAGTTTGAAGTTTAAATAAAATACTAGTTATATTATGAGTCACTTGATTGCCCCTTCACTACTCTCTGCAGATTTTCTAAATCTAGAGCGTGATATAGAAATGTTTAATAATAGCGAAGCAGATTGGCTTCATTTAGATATTATGGATGGAGTGTTTGTACCCAACATTTCATTTGGATTTCCAATAATCGATAGATTAAAAGAAAAAACATCAAAACCTCTTGATGTCCATATGATGATTGTCGAGCCTGAAAAGTTCATAACTCAAATTGCTAATGCTGGAGTTTACTCAATGAACGTTCATTATGAAGCCTGCATACATCTACATAGAGTTGTAAACGAAATTAAAAAACACGACATGAAAGCGGCAGTCACACTAAATCCTCACACTCCAGTAGCATTGCTCGAAGATATTATAAATGAGCTCGACATGGTGTTGATAATGTCGGTAAACCCAGGTTTTGGGGGACAGAAATTCATAAATCACTCGATACAAAAGGTTGAAGTGCTGAAAAATTTAATCATACAAAAAAATTCAAATGCACTTATCGAAGTTGATGGAGGTGTTAATCTAGACACTGCCAAAGCACTTATTGATGCTGGCGCAGATGTACTTGTAGCAGGAAACTTCATATTTGCCTCAGACAACCCAACAGAAACAATCAAGCAATTAAAATCATTATAGATAAGATGTAATAACATACATGAACAAAGGCTACTTGAGAGATCCTCTTTCTAGAGCTCCTTACGCTAAATTATTAATACCAGCTCTAACATCAATACTCGTCTCAACCTATACCGAGGCTAGGTTGCCCTTTATAATAGCTGGCATTATAGGTTTTGCAGTAATCATAGCTTCAAATTTAATCCCCTTTAAGCACAAATATCAATTCAGATGGATGTTTGGAGCTGGCCTTTTTGGAATTCTGTTTTCAATATTTGCATTCTCAAATATTATAAATAAAGCAGAATCAGAACTTAATTTCACAGCAATAGACCAACACTATATTGCCACGGTAAATAGCATAGCTCAAGAAAAGCCAAAAACCATAGCTGTTGATTTAAGAACAACATATCCTGAGAAGAAGAAAATAGTAGCTTACTTTCAAAAGGATATCGAAGCTAGAAACTTGACACCAGGTGATGAAGTTGTTTTCTATTCGACAATACAACCATTCAAAAATCTTAATAATCCGGGCGACTTCGATTACGAAAGGTATATGAACAATAAGGGATATGCTGGTAGCACTTACATATCTGAAAACTCATGGGACAGAACTGGAAGGATTAACTATAATATAACCACCCTATCACAACAATTTAGACTAAAGGCATTAAAGCGGTACGAAAAGTACGATCTTAGCAGTGAAGCCTTCTCATTTCTATCAGCACTAACATTAGGCTATAAAGATGATTTGAGTCAAGAAGTTAAAGAATCGTTCCAAGCCTCAGGCACATCACACATATTGGCAGTAAGCGGCATGCATGTTGCAATCGTATATGCAGTGTTAGCGTTTGTGCTGTCGTTTATCACCAAAATATTTAGGCGCAAGTCCATAATGTACTATTTAATTATAATAGCACTATGGATATATGCCTCACTAACTGGGATGTCACCATCTGTAGTAAGAGCTACCATAATGCTCACTATAGCATTATGGGGACTGGCAACTAGTAATAGAGTTGACAGTTATAACATATTAGCCGCATCAGCATTCTACATATTACTGCTAAAACCGTTACAACTGTACGACGTTGGCTTTCAAATGAGTTTTGCAGCAGTCTTATCAATCCTATACTTCAATCCACGAATCGGCAGGCTAGTAGAGCCACAAAGTAAGTTTCTAAAATATATTTGGGGATTAGCCACGTTATCAATATCTGCTCAAATTGGAGTATTACCAATAACTCTTTACTATTTTGGCACTTTCCCCACCTATTTCTTTATTGCCAATATACTAATTGTGCCAGCTATTGCAATAGTTGTGTACACCCTTGTAACACTGCTAACTGTATCAACTCTATTGATTTTGAAAATCGACTTTTTTACAACTATTACAAGCTCAATAAAATGGGTATTAGAGCAGATTGTTTCATATATTTTAAAAACAGCATCAATAATTGAGTCGCTACCAGCATCTCAGATACAAGATATTCAATTCACAGGATTTCAAGTATTAATATCAGCATCAATAATTATTTCAGCAATACTTTTTTCAAAAAACAAGAAACCTAAATATGCCATAGTGCTATTATCATTTATTCTAATATTTACTTCATCCGTCTCTCTGTCTCATCTGAAACCAAATGACAACTATATAGTAGTCTACAACACACCCGGACGAAATGATATTTCATTACTAATAGACAACAAAAAACAAGCTTTATCATATAAAAGTAATGGCTTTATTCCTCATAACAGTAAGAGTATTTTGATACTATCTGATAATTATTTAATAAATGAGGAACATATCCACAAAATGAGCATTGATATTCTTATAATATCAAACGACAAAACATTCAGCATTGACAATATCAACAAATACTTCACCTATAATACAATCATTTTTGATAGCTCATTACCACAATATATAAAGGATAGATGGGCAAAAGAATGTGAAGTTCAGAACATAGTATTTCATGACGTAAGCCATAAGGGGGCATATTTCATAAAAATATAGTACTTTTGTCGTTCAATCAAAACATATATAAATGAACAGCTCCGAATTAATTACCCCAATAATTGATAAAAAACTAATAGAAAAAGCATTCGACCTAATAAAGGAAAGTGATCAAATATTAATAACCACTCACCTATCACCTGATGGAGATGCAATGGGATCGACACTAGGATTATACCATTTTTTAAATAAAATAGGCAAACAAGTAAAAATCATTGTTCCCAACTCTTTTCCATATTTTCTGAAATGGATGAAAGGTGCAGATGACATCCTTATATATGAATACAACTCTGAGGCAGCACAGGTGATAATAGAAAAAGCAGACCTAATATTTAGCTTGGACTATAATATTCCTAAAAGAATTGGGCCAATGGGAGCTTTTTTAGAAGCTGCTAAAGCTAAAAAGATATTGATTGATCATCATTTAGATCCAGGAGATATATTTGATGTAACAATATCATACCCACAAATATCATCAACTTGTGAGCTGGTATTTAGATTTTTATATCAAGCAGAACATTTACAGAGCTTCGATAAAACAATTTCAGAATGCCTCTATACAGGTATGATGACAGATACAGGAGGCTTCACGTTCAACTCAAACAATCCAGAAATATATCAAATAATAAGCATTCTTTTACGCAATGGAGTTGATAAAGATTGGATTTACTCAAAAGTGTTTAACAACCTAAACGAATCACGCTTCAGACTACTAGGATATACACTATCTCAGCGAATGAAAATATATCCTGAGCTTAACTCAGCACTAATATGGTTATCTTTAGATGATCAGAACAAATTTGAATTCAACAAAGGAGATACTGAGGGATTTGTAAACTACCCGTTAGGAATTAAAGATATAATCTTCTCTGTTTTTATAAGAGAAGACGAAGAATTGATAAAAATATCATTCCGCTCGCAAGGTAGTTTCCCTGCAAATGAATTTGCAAAAGAGTTCTTTAATGGCGGCGGTCATCTTAACGCTTCTGGAGGTGAATTTTATGGTACACTAAGCGATGCTATTTCATTATTTGAGAGAGGGATTGAGCTATATAAAGAAAAATTGAATTCAACAATAAATTAATAAGAAAGTTTTGTCAATCCATTAGAAAATAGTATCTTTGCATTGGTAAAAAGAGAGAGGAGCACAAAAATGCTCCTTTTTTGTTCCTTTCACCACTCTTTACAAGGATCAAATGATAGAAAAAAGAGAAATTATAGAATATGCAGAGGCCTATTTGGACGGCTCTTCAGACTATTTGGTTGATGTCAACATTAATCAGGGCAATCTAATCTCAGTTGAGATAGACAATGACAACGGAGTCGATTTAAATAGATGCATAGAATTGAGTAGATATATTGAGTCAAAGCTTGATCGTGAGATTGAAGATTTTGAACTTACAGTAAGTTCATTCGGACTTACATCCCCATTCAAGACAGAGCGTCAATATAAAAAATATGAAGGCAAAGAGGTTGAAGTTTTGTCTAAAAAAGGGATTAAACTTTCCGGCACTATCCTAACATCAGACAGCGAAGGATTTACACTTGAAGTTGTAAAAATGGTAAAGCCTGAAGGAGCCAAAAGAAAAGTGGAAACAAAGGAAGAAATTACTTTTAATTACGACGAAATTAAATATACAAAATATAAAATCAGATTTTAATAAAGATGGGCAAGAAAAAAGAATCAATCAGCCTAATAGATACATTTTCTGAATTCAACGAACTGAAGAATATCGATAAAGCAACTATGATTAGTGTGCTTGAAGAGTCTTTCAGGAATGTAATCGCCAAAACTCTTGGTACAGACGAAAACTTTGATATTATCATAAATCCCGACAAAGGTGACCTAGAGATTTGGAGAAACAGGATTGTTGTAGCAGACAATGAACTTGAAAACCCAAACATGGAAATAAGTCTGACTGAAGCACATAAAATAGATACAGATTTTGAAATTGGTGAAGAGGTCACTGACGAGCTTCAATTAGCTGATTTTGGAAGAAGAACTATTCTGAACCTGCGTCAGACTCTTGCTTCGAAGATTCTTGAATTAGAAAAAGACAATCTTTATAATAAATACAAAGATAAAGTTGGAGAGATTGTAACAGGTGAGGTTTATCAAATATGGAAAAAAGAGTTGCTACTTCTAGATGATGACCACAACGAATTAATCTTGCCCAAAAGTGAACAGATACCTAACGACTTTTTCCGTAAAGGAGAGCATGTTAGAGCAATTGTTGCAAGAGTAGAGAATATTAATAATAACCCTAAAATTATCTTGTCTCGCACATCCCCTGTTTTCTTGGAGAGACTTTTCGAAATGGAAATTCCTGAAATCAACGATGGACTTATAACTATCAAGGGTATTGCAAGAATTCCAGGCGAAAGAGCAAAAGTAGCTGTCGAAGCATATGACGACAGAATAGACCCAGTTGGTGCATGTGTGGGTATGAAAGGATTTAGAATTCACGGAATAGTAAGAGAGTTGAGAAACGAAAATATAGATGTGATTAATTACACGAACAATCTCAACTTATACATTCAACGTGCACTTAGTCCAGCCAAGATAAACTCTATAGCAATAAGAGAGGAAGAGCATCGCGCTGAAGTATTTTTATATCCTGAAGAAGTATCACTAGCAATAGGTAAAGGTGGAGCCAATATTAAGCTAGCCTCTATGCTTACTGGATACAACATTGAAGTATTTAGAGAAATAGATAACTTTGATGAAGAGGATATCTATCTAGACGAATTTCGTGATGAAATTGACGGCTGGATAATTGATCAGCTTAAGAAAATAGGATGTTCGACTGCTAAAAATGTTTTGGAGCTCTCGCGTGAACGAATAATAAAGGAAGCAGACCTTGAAGAGGTTACTGTTGATAACGTTCTCAGCATTCTTCGTGCCGAGTTTGAAGATGAAGATAACGAAAGTGAAGATGACTTCGTCGACGAATATGAAAACGAAACAGATTTTGAGGATAACGAAGGATATGAAGATGAGGAGCTAGAGAATTACGAAGAATAAGTTGATATAAATAGTACACTGTTCATTAACAATAATATTAAAGAAAGGACATAAGTCAAGAATATGACTCAGAGATTAAGTAAAGTAGCAAAAAGTTTGAATGTGGGAATTGGCAATCTTGTTGAATTCCTGCATAAGAAAGGTATTACTGTTGAAAACAACCCTAATACCAAAATAGATGATGAACAGTATAAACTATTAGTCGCCGAGTTCAGCAAAGATAAGAAAATCAAAAAGGAAGCTATCGAGTATCTGGAGAGTATGAGCAAGAAAGAATCTAAGGAAACTGTTGCTATTGAGGGATATGAGAATGATGAAAAATCTAAAGCTGACACAAAAAGGGGTACTATAAAATCAGAAGTTCCAAAAGATATACAACCCAAAATACAAGTAATAGGTAGCATCGACCTAAACAAAAAAGGAGAACCTGAAATAAAGGAAGTAAAATCTGCAAAAAAGGAAGTAAAATCTGCAAAAAAGGAAGAGGCTCCTCTTGTCAAAGAAGAGAAAAAGGTTGAAGTAACCGAAGCTGAGAAAGTAGAGGAAAAGGTTGAAGTAACCGAAGCTGAGAAAGTAGAGGAAAAAGATAAAAACACTGAAATCAAGAAGCCTAAGATAGAAAAGGTGAAAGAGAAGAAAGTAGTACCTATAGAGGAAGAGAAACCTACAATTAAAGTTGAAGGTAAAGATACTCATTCCAAGGAAAAAGAATTAAAAGTTCAGCCGATTGAACAAATAACAAAAGAAAAAGAAGAGGCTATAGAAACCAATAAATTAACCCCAAAGGCAGAGGTTGAGAAGAAAGATCATTCGTTATCGAAGAAAACAAAAGGCGAAGTATCAAAGACTAAAGAAACAAATGTAGAAAGCCCAAAATCAGAGCAGCAGGCCTCTGATGAAAAACCTCAACAAACAGAGTCAAATGAACCATTTAGACTTAACACAAATGTTATAGAAAACAAACTAGTGGTTAAAGGATCTATTGACTTAGATTCAATAAATGAAAAGACTCGTCCAGCTCGTAAATCTAGATCACAGCGAAGAAAAGAACGCTTAGAGCGTGAGAAGGAACAAAACCAGAAAAGAGCTAAGGAGGAGGCTGTAAAAAATCTCAAGAAAGAGTCAATAGACGAGAGAAAAAAATCATCATCTGACACATCAGACGATGATAGCAAAAAGAGAAGAAGAAGAAGAATAGATAAGAGCAAAGTGGATGTGGACAAAGCAACTACTGCTAAAGAAACTCGTTCTTCAAGACCAAAGAGAATATTACGCAAGCCTGTTAAAACTGAAGTAAGCGAGGAGGAAGTACAAAAGCAAATTAAGGAAACACTTGCTCGACTAACTGAAAAGAAGGGACGTAGAAGCGGTGGAGCCAAATATAGACGCGAAAAAAGAGATGCTGTTACTCAAAGACAACAAGCCGAGCAAAAAAAGCAAGAACGTGAAAGCAAGGTTTTACAACTAACTGAGTTTGTAACTGCAAATGACTTAGCCAACATGATGGATGTTCATGTTACTAGCGTTATTGCTACTTGTATGAATTTAGGGGTAATGGTTGCAATTAATCAGAGACTGGATGCCGAAACTATAAATATTGTAGCAGAGGAGTTTGGATTTAAAACTAAATTCGTGAGTGCTGACGTTGTAGAGGCAATTGCAGAAGAAGAGGATAATCCTGAAGACTTACTACCACGCCCACCTATTGTTACTGTAATGGGACACGTGGACCACGGAAAAACATCGCTCCTAGATAGTATCCGAAACACTAACGTTATTGGAGGTGAAGCTGGTGGTATTACTCAGCACATTGGAGCATATAATGTGAAGTTATCAGACGGAAGACGTATAACATTCCTAGATACTCCTGGTCACGAGGCATTTACAGCTATGCGTGCAAGAGGTGCAAAAGCTACAGACGTAGCAATTATTATAGTGGCTGCTGATGACAATGTGATGCCACAGACGATAGAAGCTATTAATCACGCAAGTGCCGCAGGAGTACCTATAGTATTTGCAATTAATAAGATAGATAAGCCAAGCGCAAATCCAGATAAGATTAAGGAGAAGCTTGCTGAAATGAATTATCTTGTGGAAGAATGGGGTGGTAAATACCAGTCTCAAGAAATTTCAGCTAAAAAGGGAATTGGAATTAATGAGTTATTAGAGAAAGTATTGCTTGAGGCAGACTTACTAGACTTAAAAGCAAATCCCAATAGAAAGGCAACAGGTACTGTTGTAGAATCATCGCTAGATAAGGGCAGAGGATACGTAGCAACTGTTCTAGTAGAAAACGGAACCTTAAGTCAGGGTGACATTTTAATTGCTGGAACATACTATGGCCGTATCAAAGCCATGTTCAATGAAAGGAATCAGAATATTGAGAAAGCAGGACCATCAGAACCAGCATTAATTCTAGGTTTGAATGGTGCACCTCAAGCGGGTGATACTTTCAACGTAATGGAAAGCGACCAAGAAGCTCGAAGCATAACCGCTAGACGCGAACAGCTACAAAGAGAACAATCTCTTAGAACTCAGAAGATGCTTACACTTGATGATATTGGCAGAAGAATTGCTATCGGCAACTTCCAGCAGCTAAACATTATTGTTAAGGGTGACGTTGATGGCTCAGTTGAAGCACTAGCAGATTCATTAATTAGACTATCTACAGATGAAATTCAAATTAATGTTATTCATAAAGCAGTAGGACAGATTTCGGAATCAGACGTAACACTTGCCGCTGCATCTGATGCAATTATCATCGGTTTCCAAGTTAGACCATCTCTAGGCGCACGTAGAGAGGCTGAGAATGAAGGAGTAGATATACGCCTGTATTCAATTATCTATGATGCCATCGAGGAGGTTAAAGCAGCTATGGAGGGTATGCTAACCCCTGATATAAAAGAAGAGATAGTTGCAAACGTTGAAATTTTAGAAGTATTCAAAATCAGCAAAGTTGGAACAATTGCTGGATGTATGGTTAGAGACGGAAAGATAAAGAGAAACAATAAAATACGACTCATTCGCGACGGTATCGTAATCTTTACAGGAGTACTTGACTCATTAAAGAGATTCAAAGATGATGTAAGAGAGGTTACATCGGGTTATGAATGTGGATTGAATATAAAGAACTTCAACGATATCAAAGTTGGCGATATTATTGAAGCATACGAAGAGGTTGAAGTTAGAAAATCACTAGAATTTTAATGAATATAGGCTGTTCTAGCCGTATATATAGATACAAAAAAAACCAGTTTACATTGTACTTTTAATTCCAGTACTTAGCCGCATCTGTTTCAAAGCAGATGCGGCTAGAACACACTCGGAATTAGTACATTGTAATACCGGTGTTTATTTTATTACAAATTTCTTTTTATACTTTTTACATTATGAACAAGATCAAATTAATTATTCTAAGCATAGTAGCTCTTACACTAGCTACTTCATCAACAATAGCACAAGAAACTGAGGTTCAAAACTCACCTCTTATTATAGCATACATTAATTCGAATGAATTGTTGGATGGATTGAAAGAAAAGGAAGAGGCTAGCAATAAACTATTGAACCTAAGTGACAACTATAAAAAGGAATTAGAATTAATGCAAAAGGACTACAATAAGAAGTATTCCGATTACCTAACATACCAAAACACTTTTGCAGACAACATCAAGTTGAGAAGAATGCAAGAGCTTACCGAATTAGAAAACAGGATTAGAGAGTTTACAAAACTAGCTCAAGAGGATATTGAACAACAAGAACAGTTATTATTACAACCATTGAAGGATAAGATTAAAGAGGCTATTAGACAAGTTGGTATTGAAAATAATTATACTATTATATACGACTTAGCAGACTCTAATATCGCATTTTTAAATCCTTCGGCTATTGATGCTAACTCGCAAGTGAAGCGTAAGCTGAATAGGTAGACTTTAATAATTAATCAATTTGCAAAGTGACAGATATATACTACACAGAAAAAGCACCAATAGGCATTTTCGACTCTGGATTTGGTGGACTAACAGTATTATCTGAGATCAAATCATTATTACCTGACTATAGTTATATATACTTGGGAGACAATATGCGTGCTCCATACGGAGGACGATCTTTTGATTTAGTTTACAAGTTTACACTTGATGCCGTAAAATGGTTGTTTGCTCAAGGATGCCACCTGGTTATACTTGCATGCAATACGGCATCTGCTAAGGCTCTAAGAAGCATACAACAGCGAGACCTTCCGCTGATTGATTCTAATAAAAGAGTGTTGGGAGTAATCAGACCAACCGTTGAGAGTATCAATTCAAAAAGTGGACACATAGGTATATTAGGAACTAATGGCACTATTAAATCTAAATCGTACGAGATAGAAATTGCAAAGCAGAACCCAGAATACATAGTAACAGGTGAAGCCTGCCCAATGTGGGTACCATTAGTTGAGAACAATGAATATAATAGTTCAGGTGCAGATTACTTTGTTAAGCAACATATCGACAATCTCCTTTCACAAGACAATAAGATTGACACTATAATATTAGGTTGCACGCACTACCCCCTATTAATGAATAAAATTAAAAAGTACCTTCCTCCTGATATTGAAGTAATGTCGCAAGGGAAATATGTTGCAGAAAGCTTAAAGGATTATCTAAAGAGACATCCATCGATGGATGTTAGGTGTGAAAAGGAAGCAAAAACGAACTTCTATACTACCGACTCAGCTAGTGAGTTTAGTGAATTTGCATCATCACTCTTTGATAGGAAAATCATCGCAGAGAAAGTAACTATTTGATAAATGAATAACTGGTTTGACATAATTGTTCTAGTGATTTTGGTTATTGCCTTTTTTAAAGGGATTAAAAAGGGAGTTATCAGAATGCTGGTTGAGCTTTCAATAATTGTAGTGGCAACCATATTTGGTGGCAAGCTTGCATCAAATATATTGCCAGAACTAGAAAAAATTACAAACCTATCTGATCAATGGGCAAATGTAGTATCCTATGTAATTGCATTTGCTATTATTGCAGTGGCATTAACATTAATAGGAAATATCATTCAAAAGTTGATAAACTTGGTGAGCTTAACCTTCATAAATAGAATTGCGGGTGGTATTATATCAATGAGTATCAGTGTCATTCTAATAAGTATTTTGATAAATATAATTTTAATTATCGACATCAACAAAGATATTTTTAAACCTGACATGATATCTAAATCATTCTTTTTTGATAGAGTACAGTCAGTAGTTCCAGCTATTACTCCATACTTAGATAATGAAGAAATAGAGAAATTTATCCCAGAGAAATATATAAGAGAAATTGAACACAGCAATAGTAACGGAAAAATAGACTCAACATTTCAAAGACAGTACTTTGAAACCGATAGTTTATAAAATGATGCAAAGTAGTACAAGTTTTAGCAATAACATTTTGTGCTTTACAAATTATTTACTACTTTTGCAATTGCTTTTCAAAAGCTCTTTATCATCTTAACAAGAAGATAATAGGTCCCATAGCTCAGTTGGTTAGAGCACCTGACTCATAATCAGGGAGTCACTGGTTCAAGCCCAGTTGGGACCACCTTTAATAAACCTCTGTTATATCATCACGATATAGTAGGGGTTTTTGCTTTTTATAGAAATAATAAATACCAAAAAAATGTTCGTTGTTGTAGCTTTCATGCTGTTAGGCATTGTCCTAGGATACTTTTTCAAAAACAATATCAAGTTCAACATCAATATTGTAATAAACATATTGATTTGGATGCTTTTGTTGCTACTTGGAATAGAAGTAGGTAGCAATGACACTGTTTTTGACAATCTTGCCAATGTAGGTATAGATGCTATGCTTATAACAATAGCTGCCCTTTTAGGAAGTGTATTGTTAGCCAAAGCACTTTGGGTATGGATTAAAAGAAATTGACAACATGAAAGGCAGTGTCATTATAGTATCATTCTTTATAATAGGATTGATAATAGGCAGAGCAGACCTCACTTCGCTCAGCATTGAAAGCAGCAACTTGAGTTTTTATACTCTATGTGCCCTAATGTTATTTGTGGGTATAAATATAGGAAGCGACTCTAAAATACTAAAAAGCTTTCGTGCCATAAATCCAAGATTAATTCTACTCCCCATAGTAACCATAATTGGCACATTAATTGGTAGTGCCATCATAAGTATATTTATTGAGCAAAGGTCCCTTACAGATTGCTTGGCCGTAGGCTCTGGCTTTGGATACTATTCTCTATCTAGCATCTTTATTACCGAATATAAGGGAGCTGAATTGGGAACAGTAGCACTTTTATCAAACATATTGAGAGAAATAATAACGCTATTGCTAGCACCATTTTTAGTAAAGTACTTTGGAAAGCTAGCCCCGATATCTGCTGGCGGAGCAACTACAATGGACACCACTTTGCCAATAATCACAAAATACTCGGGACAATCATTTGTTATTATCGCAATATTCCATGGGTTTGTTGTTGACCTAAGCGTGCCCTTTCTGGTTGTGTTATTTTGTACATTATAAGTCCAATTTATATCATAATACAACTTTGTAACTCTATTTTCCAGCCAAATATTATTTATATGACAATAATCATGTAAATTTGCAATTCAATTAATTAGAAATTAAATATACACAGCATGCTAACAGTTGAAAAGATTGGTGGAACATCGATGTCACAGTTTCAAGATGTACTACAGAATATTATAAAGGGAAAGAGAAAAGATAGTGAACTATTTAATCGCATTTTCGTAGTATCAGCCTACAATAATGTAACCAATTGGTTGTTGGAACATAAAAAGACTGGCGAACCAGGTATTTACAACAAGTTTTTGAATGGAGAAGACTACAGCAGTGCACTAGACTCCTTTTGTCAGAGACTATTATTGATAAACGATGGATTTGCAGACATTGGCCTAGACCTTAAGGAAGCTCGTGACTTTATAAGATTCAGGATAGATCAATCTAAAACTTTGCTATATAGCTTGAGCAAGGTTCTTGCCTCAGGATATGTAAACATGGATGATATACACTTAGCAGCTCGCGAGATACTAGCTTCAATAGGTGAAGCTCACTCGGGATGGAACTCTGCAAATATTCTGAATAACAATGGCATCAATGCACGATTTATTGACTTATGCGGATTTAACGACAACGAGGCTCTTACAATAGATGAAAGAATTCATAAAGAATTTACAGGTGTTGATTTCAGCAATATTGTATGTATCGCAACTGGATATACCAAAGGCGTAGAGGGTATTATGCGTGCTTTTGACAGAGGCTACTCAGAAGTAACTTTCAGCAAGATTGCAGTAGAAGTAAAAGCAGCTGAAGCAATTATTCATAAAGAGTATCATCTATCGAGTGCCGACCCCAAAATAGTAGGAGTTGAAAACAGTGTGCCAGTAGGACATACCAATTATGTAATTGCTGATCAACTTGCCGATATAGGTATGGAAGCAATCCACCCAAAAGCAGCTAAGCCATTAGAACTAGCTGGCATAAACATTAGAATAAAGAACACATTCGAACCAGAACATCCAGGCACTTTGATATCTAGAGACTATATATCTCCAGAGCCACGAGTAGAGATTGTATCAGGATCAAGACAAGTAATAGCAATTGAGATTCACGACCCGATGATGGTTGGGGAAGTGGGATTTGATGGCCGTATAATGGATCTTTTCGTTAAGCATGACGTAAGTTATATTCTTAAATCTACAAACGCCAACAGTATCACAATGGTAGTTTGGGAAAATGAGAAAAGTAAAGAATTGATTAGAGTGCTAAAAGAAAACTTCTACCAAGTAGTAGCCAAACCATCCGCTATTGTTAGCACAATGGGTTCTAATATTGCAATGCCAGGTTTCTTGTATCGTTCGGCCAAAGCTCTATATGAGAAAGGAATCAATGTTGAAAGCTTTGCACAATCATTAATGCAGGTAAACATGCAGTTTGTGATAGAGAGAGATAAATACGAGGAGGCAGTTGTAGCTCTTAACGACGAGCTATGCAATCGCAACTAAATATTTAAGCAAAAAAATAAGCATATAAATAAAAAGCGAGAAGGAGATGATTCCTTCTCGCTTTATTTATAAACTACTTTACAGGCGATAATTCAATAGTAAAATGTCTCATTATCGGCTCTTCGTTCACAATTTCATATCCTTTAGTAATATACTCTCTTCGGTCATAAACGTTTTTAAGAGCAGCTGCTATCACATCCATATGATTATTTGTGTAGGTTCTTCGAGGAATGGCAAGCCTTAACAGTTCCAATTCGGGATATCTGTTTTCGCGAGTCACGGGATCTCTGTCAGCTAGTAATGCACCAACCTCCACACCTCTTACTCCAGCTTCTTTATACAACTCAATACCCAATGTTTGAGCAATAAACTGCTCCTTAGGCACATTAGTCAATATCCTCTTAGCATCCACAAATATAGCGTGTCCACCCGCTGGTCGCTGATAAGGCACACCATACTCGTCCAATTTACTAGCCAAATACTCCACCTGTTTGATACGAGTTTGCAAATAATCAAACTCTGTACCCTCATCAAGCCCCACTGCCAAAGCATTCATATCTCTACCACTTAAGCCACCGTAGGTGATGAATCCCTCATTCATTATGCAAAACTTCTGCGATTGTTTCCAAAGCTCTTTTGATTTAAACGCAACGAAACCACCAATGTTTACGATAGCATCCTTTTTAGACGACATAGTCATAATATCGGCATACGAAAACATCTCACGAACAATCTCTTTAATACTCTTATCAGAGTAACCCTCCTCTCTGATTTTAATAAAATAGGCATTTTCAGCAAATCTAGCTGAATCCATCAAAAGAGGTATATTATATTTTTTACAAAGTTTCGACACCTCTTTAATATTATTCATAGACACCGGTTGTCCACCCGCAGTATTGTTGGTAACTGTTAGCAGCACCGCCGGAATCTGACTTTGAGGATACTTCATCAACACTTTCTCGAGCTTATCTACATCTACATTTCCTTTAAAAGGAATCTCAAGTTGAGTGTTGTTAGCCTCATCAATAGTACAATCTATAGCAACAGCTTGCCTAAACTCGATATGTCCCTTTGTGGTATCAAAGTGTGAGTTGCCAGGCAATATATCCCCCTTCTTGATAATTGTAGAAAACAAAATGTTTTCGGCAGCACGTCCCTGATGAGCAGGCAAGAAATACTCAAAACCCAATATCGACTCAATAGCACTTTCAAGATTGTAGTACGATCTGGAGCCGGCATAGCTCTCATCGCCTAGCATCATTGCCGACCACTGCTTATCGCTCAATGCACCCGTTCCCGAATCGGTAAGCAGGTCTATAAAAACATGATCACTTTTAAGTCCAAAAAGGTTATACTTTGCATCTTTAATCCACTGCTCACGCTCTTGTGGAGTGCTTCTTTTAATAATTTCAACTGTCTTAATTCGATAAGATTCTGCAAAAGGTAATTCCATTTTTATTGATATAGTTTATTAAGCCAAGTATATTGTATTACAACTTGGCAAAGGTTTATAATTTTATAAGAAAAATAGGTATTGGGTAATATCGTGACGGCACTTTCAATGCTCATCACATATGTTTATCTTGATAATATAGATTAAAAATCAAGATAAGTTTATTGAGCAGTTACAATAAACTCATCTCTCTTCTTGATATTTCTGAATTTAATCTTTCTCGGTAGGGATTTAAATTTACTCCTCATCATAGTTTTGATATAAAAAATCGTTGTAAGGAAATCGTTGAATATGAATCTCCTTCACTTTGTTATATATTAAAGTTTTCAATTCATCAATATTTACTCTCTCTTTGGCTGAGATAAAGATACAGTTCTCCTTTAGCTTGCTCATCCAGCTCTGCTGCAAATCATCTAACGATAAATTGTGCTTATTTTTGGGAGTAAGGTCGTCTTCATCCTTAGCATCATATTCAAAAGCATCTATTTTATTAAAAACAACAATGGTTGGCTTATCTTCTTTGTCAATTTCAAATAGAGTTTTTTCTACAACTTCCAATTGGTCCTCAAAGGCAGGATGTGAGATATCCACCAAGTGTATCAATATATCTGCCTCTCTCACCTCATCAAGGGTAGATTTAAACGACTCGATAAGCTTAGTAGGTAGTTTACGAATAAACCCAACCGTATCAGTCAAAAGAAAAGGAAGGTTTTCGATAGTAACCTTACGAACGGTAGTATCGAGCGTTGCAAACAACTTATCCTCGGCAAATACCTCCGACTTACTTAGTAAGTTCATCAAAGTAGATTTACCCACATTGGTATATCCCACTAGAGCTACCCTAACGAGCTTGCCTCTATTTTTTCTTTGAACACTCTTTTGCCTATCAATACTTTTCAACTCATTTTTCAATCTCGATATCTTATCAAGAATAATCCTACGGTCCGTTTCGAGCTGAGTTTCACCCGGTCCACGCATAATCACGCCACCACCACCTCGTTGTCTCTCAAGGTGAGTCCACAATCGAGTCAATCGCGGTAGCAAGTATTCATACTGCGCTAGCTCCACCTGCACCTTTGCGTGAGCAGTTTGTGCTCTCATAGCAAAAATATCTAGTATCAAGCTTGTTCTATCTAATATCCTTAGTTTAAACTCCTTCTCAATATTTCTAATTTGTCGAGCCGAAAGCTCATCGTCGAAAATAACAACACCCACATCGTTATCCTCATCCCTCACGTATTCGCTTATCTCCTGCAGCTTTCCTGTTCCAACAAATGTAACCGAATTGGCCATATCTAATTTTTGCACAAACCTTGTGCTTGGTTCAAGCCCCGCTGTTTCGGCCAAAAATGATAGCTCGTCCAAATATTCGTTTACTGTTTCCTCATCCTGATCGGGTGTAATAATTCCCACCAAAACAGCATTAGTACTCTTTATTTCACTTTTTATAAAATCTCTCATCTAAAACTTATTATGTTTATTTTCAAATACACATATAGCATTATGCCCTAAATCCAAAACCCTATACCCAGCATAATACCCACCTGAGAGTAATCTTTAATAGATTGATATTTAATCTCAAGGCTTGTTCGTGTTTTATATCTAAAGTCATACTGAAATCCTAGTCCTACATTCAGCCCCAAACGCTTATTGTAAATATCATTATTATCAATTTTAGCCATTTCAGATCTATTTTTCCACTCAGAATAATGCAACCCTGCAATAGGATAAAATGAAAACTCAGGACCAACAGGCACTACATAATGGAAATCACCATCTATGCTCCACATACTTTTATCTTTTATAGCCATATAGTATGTAAGCGAAGGCGCAATTCGTATATTATTAGTGATATAGTAGTGAATATCAAGACCCACACCAGGCCTTTGAATTTCGGAGCCATAATTGAGATGTGCTCCCATTCCAAAAGTTCCGTTATACTGTGCCGATAGCTTCGATACACTCAAAAGCAATATAGCAATTACGATAATAGTATTTTTTCTTAGATTTTTTGTTTCCATATACAAAGATAATGAAACAATTGAAATGCAAAAGCTTATTGGTGCAGTAACAACAGTTCGGTATAAAATCATTTGGCAGATAATAATTGCGAGCTGTGGATGTGGCCCATGCTACACCATTTTTGTTTGCATCAAAAGGATATAACGTGGTGGCTTGCCCGTGGAACAAGCCCGAGGTGGCAATAAATCATTTTGCCGCTGAATTTTAATCTTCATAGCGTTCTAAAGATCATTTTGCCACTGAATTTTGATGTTCCGAACACTATGAAGATTGTTTTTTGCTCAAATTTTAATCCTA
>CAYTQG010000048.1:0-17689 GCA_964439965.1 uncultured Proteiniphilum sp. | reverse complement strand
GATAAAGGAGACTCTTTATAATATGAGTTGCACTACTCGACTGTGGCAATAAGAGGCGTTATCATATGAGGCATATTACTCGACTAATCAAAAGAGATTATCTACTAAATGAGAAACACTACTCGACTGTGTCAAAAAGAGTCTCTATCATTTGAGAAGCACTGCTCGGCTGATTAAAAGAGACACTTTATCACATAAGAAACGCTACTCGACTGACAAAAAGAGTATCCCCAGCACATGATGAACATTACTCGACTGTCCCAGAAGAGTCATTATCAAGTGAGATGGATCAGAAATGATTTTTAAACACACAAAAACATTTGATAAACACAAGGTATGCGTCTAAAACCATACCAAAGCACTTGATAAACGATCTCCCCAAATTTTAAAGCTCACTTTAGCACATGAGAAACACAAGATATGCCCCTAAAAGTGCTCCATATCCTTTGAGAAACACAAGAAATGAATCTTAAAGCTCACTTTATCATTTTAGAAAAACTCCATTTGTAGCTAAAAAGTGCTCCATATTATAGAAAGATATTCGACGAGATGGTTAAACTCACTACAATTGTAAATGCGGTCTTGGCACTACCAGTGCTAAATAAAAATGTATAGCTTATTGTACATAATTATTTCATTATAACGTATAGACTGCATTTAGTGCAACAAAACAGAAAGATTATAAACAAAAAGCTGTTAAAACGACACTTGCAACTAGGTAAAACAATAATTTTCTGTAACTTTGTCGCAAGCTTTATAAACAATCATTGATTTTGGCAATAATTTAATAAACTAAAGAGTCGGCTTGTTTTTATTTCTCAAACACAAAGAGGTTAATAAAGACAATGTGACCCTTCCAAATATCATAAAATGAAAACTAAATTCCAACAATTTTCATCTAGAATTACTCTGCCACTGGTGGGCGTGGCAGCACTTACGTCGTGCGCCGGAAAGAGCACTCAGCAGGAAAACTCAAAGCCACTCAACATTATATATATAATGACTGACGATCATACTAGACAAATGATGAGTAGCTATGATCAAAGACACATACAAACTCCCAATCTGGATCGTATAGCGGATGAGGGGGTTTTGTTTTCAAATGCTTTTGTGGCAAACTCAATTTCGGGTCCTAGCCGTGCCTGCTTACTTACTGGGAAGCATAGCCACAAAAATGGCAAATTGGACAACTTTACTCAGTTCGACGGCAACCAACAAACCGTGCAAGAGCTACTGCAGGGAGTGGGATACGAAACTGCTATGATAGGGAAATGGCACTTGGATAGTGAGCCTACGCATTTCGATCATTGGGAGATTCTTCCAGGACAGGGAAGCTACTACAATCCCGATTTTATAACGCCCGAGGGAAATGTAAAATATGATGGGTATGTTACAAATATTATTACCGATTTAAGCTTAAACTGGCTCGATAAGGAGCGCAACAAAGATAAACCATTCTGCTTATTTCTTCATCACAAGGCTATACACCGAAATTGGATGGCCGATACACTTCATTTAGATATGTATGAGGATAAGGAATTTGAGGTACCTAGCAACTTCTTTGACGATTATGATGGAAGAGTGGCCGCAGCACAGCAGGAGATGAGTATTGCCAGCGATCATGATATGGACTTGGTGAACGACTTGAAGATGATTCGTCCGGGGGTAAAAACCCGACTATCGGCAGCTTACGAGCATGGCGAATATGCACGTATGTCGCCTCGACAAAAGGAACTTTGGGATGAGCATTATCAACCAATTATAGATAAATTCTACGATGATAATCTACAAGGAAAAGAATTAGCTCTATGGAAATATCAAAGATATATGACCGATTATGCCAAAACAGTGCAATCATTGGATGAGAACGTGGGCAGAGTGCTTGACTATCTTGAGGCTAATGATATGATGGAGAATACGGTTATAGTATATACCTCCGACCAAGGCTTTTATATGGGCGAGCATGGATGGTTTGATAAGCGATTTATGTATGAAGAGTCGTTTAGCACGCCATTGGTGATGCGTTTGCCATCGCAGTTCAAGAGAAAGGGAAAGATAGAGGAGATGGTTCAAAACATCGACTTTGCGCCTACTATGCTTGACATTGCTGGAGCAGAAATTCCTGAAGATATACAAGGTATTTCGTTGCTTCCTTTATTAAAAGATGAAAAATCTCCAACAGAATGGAGAGAATCACTATATTATCACTATTACGAGTATCCGGCAGAACATATGGTGAAAAAGCACTACGGTATCAGAACTGAACGCTATAAGCTTATCCACTTTTATGATGATGTGGATGAGTGGGAACTTTACGATCTGCACAATGATATACAAGAGATGAATAACTTGTATGGCAACCCTGAGTACGAGGCAGTAGTGGCAGACTTGAAAGATCAACTCAAAGAGCTTCAAGTAAAATATGACGATCCTATTAGAAATTAAATATCAAAAATCAATAAATTCATTCACAAAAAAAACATGACAAAAATTACCAATTTTTTAATTGTAGCCTTGATGTTGCTTTCAGTAGCATGCACTGGCGGAAATGGAGATGGACAAAACACCACTTCGAAAGTTATTGAAACCAAGGTTCCTGTTCGTCCTGCTGGACAAGAGGATATGGTTGGCTTTGCTGCTCCAAAAATGGATGTAGTTCGTGTTGGTTTCATCGGATTGGGTATGCGTGGCCCTGGCGCTGTTCAGCGTTTCACACACATCCCTGGAGTTGAAATTAACGCTCTTGCTGATCTTCACGCAGATAGAGTAGAAAGAACTCAAGGAATTTTGACCAAAGCTGGACTACCTGAAGCTGCTGGTTATAGCGGTAGCGCAGATGCTTGGAAAGAGCTTTGCGAGCGCGATGATATAGATTTAGTTTATATCGTAACTGATTGGAAAACTCACGCAGAGATGGCTACTTATGCTATGGAGCAAGGTAAGCACGTGGCTGTAGAAGTGCCTGGCGCTATGACTATGGACGAAATTTGGCAACTTATCGAAACATCAGAGAGAACTCGTAAGCACTGTATGATGCTTGAGAACTGTGTGTATGACTTCTTCGAGCTTACTTCATTGAATATGGCTCAACAAGGTGTGTTTGGCGAAATCTTGCACGCTGAAGGTGCTTATATTCACAACTTAGCTGACTTCTGGGATGCTTACGAAGGCGACTGGAGATTGGCTTACAACAAAGAGTTCCGTGGCGACGTATATGCTACTCACGGTATGGGACCTGCTTGTCAGGCTCTTGACATTCACCGTGGTGATAAAATGAATATTTTGGTGGCTATGGATACAAAACCAGTAAACATTCCTCAACACCTAATAGAGAAGCGTGGTGTTTCGAAAGAGGAGGCTTACGATTTTGAGAATGGTCAGCACACTATGACTATGATTCGCACTGAGAAAGGTAAAACTATTCACATTCAGCACGACGTTGCTTCGCCACGTCCATACAGCCGTATGTATCAGCTATCTGGAACTAAAGGTTTTGCTAACAAATACCCAACTCCTGGATATGCTCTTGAGGCTTCACAAGTGGATGAGTCGGTGACTCCAAACCACGAGGACTTGAACTCACACGGTTTTGTATCGGCTGAGGTAAGACAGGCATTGATGAATAAATATAAGCACCCTATTCATGTGGAGCTTGAAGAGAAAGCTAAACAAGTAGGTGGTCACGGTGGTATGGACTTTATCATGGACTATCGTTTGATTTACTGCTTGCAAAATGGTCTTCCATTAGATATGGACGTATATGACCTAGCTGAGTGGAGCTGCTTGGCAGAACTTGGTCGCATCTCTATCGAGAACAACAGTGCACCAGTTGCTGTACCTGATTTCACTCGCGGTGCTTGGGATAAAATCAAAGGTTATCGTCACGCATTTGCTGAAAACTAAATAGTGTTTAAACAGTAATCAAATGCTGTTTGAATATTGTTAAAACAATAAACAAAACCCCATCAGTTCAATCTGATGGGGTTTTTTGATATATTTACTTTATTAAAGGTTGATTGCTACTTCACTTCCACAAATTGTGTTTGCAATCCATCTGAGGCAATGGATACAATATTTGTAGCCCCATTTTTGATTAGTTTTATTTTTGCCTTACCATTTTGTGCTTGCACTTTACTAGAAGCGGTAGATGTGCCCATGTTTTTCACTAAGTGCCCATCACCTACCGAATCAAAGTAGATATAGTTTTCGGACGTGAGGCATTGTACTCCATTTTCATCTTGTAATTCGGCCTCTATCCATGCATATTGGTCGTTAGACTCGATGATGCGGGTCACAATATTTGCTTCTTTACCAAAAGGTCGTGTTTCGTAGTAGAACTGAACCGTATCCTCAACTTGCTCCTTGCCCTTTGTGGCTACTACTCGCAGGGTGTTGTCGCCAGGTTTGAAGTTTGTTTCCCATCTCAATCCTGCAGCAGGAAAGTCATTGCTGTTGCGCTTCTTTTTCCCTAGGCTCTCTCCATTTAAAAACAGCTCTGCCTCATCGCAGTTGGAATATACTCGAACTAACTTAGCCTCATCTTCTGCTCCCCAACGCTTGCTCCAAGAGTGTCCGTATATCCTAGCCATTGGTTTATCTGTCCAATAAGATTGGAATACGTAATATGCCTCTTTTGGCTTCAAGTCGCGTTCCACCACTCCTTTCTGATTCATATATGGTACTGGATTCTCGGGGCGCACTGGTGTTGAGAAATCTTTGAATGGCCAGTATGCTGCACCTGTGAGCCAAGGCATATCTTCCTGCTCTTTGAGATGCCAGTCTATTAGGTCGCAAATGTACGTTTCGCTCCAGTCTCCATCGCGTGAGGCTCGTGCGGTACCACCATATAAAGACGCATCGCCTGCTCGTTCATCTGCTTGGTCGCCACCACTATCAATTTTATCTAGGTTGATATAGGGATCTTCGGCGTGTCGATGTGCGTGGTTGTCACCTCCCCACTCTACGTGTAGAAAGTGATTGTGCTTTTGCACTTCACTATGAGATACTCGTTTGTAATCGGTATATATACCTCTATACCAACCAGCCCAAATGGAAGGAGAGTAAACATCTATGATATCACTACAGAAATCGCAGCGACGGATGGCTGTTAGTCTCGAATCGTCTAATTGGTGAGCTAGGTTGTGTAGTGTTGTCATATATTGACGAATCTTTTGCTTGTCGAACTCTGGAAAATCATTAGGCCAATCATTTTCATTGCCCAATCCCCATAGTATCACCGAAGGATGATTGCGATGTTGGGTTATCATATTTGTAAGCATATCGATGCCTTGCTGTTGGTATATTTCACCACCCAATCCACCACGACACCATGGTATCTCTTCCCAAACAAGGATGCCTAGTCGGTCGCACTGCTCTAACACTATACGCGATTGCTGATAATGGCCAAGACGTATAAAGTTTACTCCCATTGCTTTCATCAGTTCCATCTCTTCTATTATCATCTCTTCCGTCATAGCTGCTGCCACACCGGCATGATCTTCGTGGCGGTGTGTGCCTCTGAGTAGTAGTCGCTCACCATTTAGCTTGAATGGTCCGTGTTTTACAAACTCAAAATGGCGAAAGCCAAACTGATCTTGATATGTTAATGAGGTGTCTTTGGTCTTTATCTCTATCTCGCAACTGTATAAACTGGGAGTGTTGGGCGACCATAGCTCTGGCTTTTTTAGTGCAAAGGTTATTAGCTGGTCGCCAGTCAAACTACTTGCATCAACTGTTTGCTTATATATTACTTTATTGTTTGGTGATATCAGTTTTACTTCAATAGATGTTATTTCATTTTTATCACCCTCAAACTTACCTACTACGGATACTTCACCCTTTTTACCTTTTGCATCTACCACGGCATCTACTTGCAACATAGATAGCGATGCACTAGGTGTATAAACAAGGTTTAGATATCTATATATACCTCCATACAAATTAAAATCTGATAGGTCGGATGGTATCATTTCAGTATCACGAGTATTATCGGCACGAATCACTATAGGCACCTTACCTTTGAATCGCTTTGCAGCATCGGATGCTTTGAACTTATCAATAGCATCGGTTATATCTACTTGCCATTCATCATATCCACCCACATGCGAGCCTACCTCTTGATTGTAAACAAATACTTTAGTTTTCTGTCCTGCACCTTCAAAATGTAATAGAGTGCGGCCATTATTGTATGGGTTTTCAATATCAAGATAAGTGCGATACCAACCAGGACCTTGATAATAGTTCACATCAGGGTCAACTGCATCTGTTGCATTAAATGAGTGGGGTAGTGTTACTTTATCCCACAAAGGTACTGTTTCGGGCGAACCTATCGCGGCGGGCCTCACTGCCTCCCATACGTTTCCAAGATCACCTCGTACAAATTCCCATCCTTCATTTAGTCTGGTTTTGTTGGGATGGTTGATTTGTGCTTGTAGCGATGATGCTAATACTAGAAACACCATTGCTAGTTTGCTTTTAAATATATTCATTGCTATGCTAGTTTGTTATATATGCTAATGTAGCGGTTTGTTGTTTTCTAATTTATCTTTTCTTATTAATGCCTCTATAAAATAGTAGTCGGCATACGATAATGGCACATCCACCTCCGAGTTGGATGGTTTGGAACCAGTGCTATGCAGTAGTAAAAATCCCCTATCAGAGTTTAGTGTGGCTCGATATGATGATGTCACATTATCTAAAATTGTATCAGCCCAGCTCTTATATTGTTCTGCTCGCTGATGATTGAATGTGCTAAGCTCGTAAAGAGCAGAGGCAGCAATAGTAGCTGCTGAAACATCACGTGACTCGTTTGGAATATCGGGCGCATCATAATCCCAATAAGGTACTAAATCATTAGGCAAGTTGGGGTTATTAAATATAAAATCAACTATCCTATCTGCCTGTTCTAAGTATTTAGTATCACCCGTTTCGCGATAGCACATTGTGTAGCCATATAATGCCCATGCCTCTCCCCTAGCCCATGTAGATTCGTGCGCAAGGCCTTGATGGGTATGTCGGTTACGAACTTCGCCAGTGATGGTGTCGTAGTCAATAACATGATATGTGCCATAATCGCTACGGAAGTGATTTTCGATTGTTGTATTTGCATGATTCACCGCTATATCTCTATAAATTGGATCTCCACTCTCTTTTGTGGCCCAGAATAGGAGCTCTAGGTTCATCATGTTATCAATAATAACTGGGCATTGCCATTTGTCCTGACTAAAGTCCCACGATCGTATCACTTTAGCTCCAGGTTTGTAACGTGATATTAGCGACTTGGCTGCCTGCATCAGTATTGGCTTATAGCTTTCATCCCCAGTTAGACGAAGTCCATTTCCAAAGCTATTATTGAGAATAAACCCAAGATCGTGAGTGGTGGTTGTGAATTGTTGTGGTTCAATTGGTGCAGTGAATTTGCGTGCCGCTTCTTCCCACTTTTTATCGCCTGTGTACTCGTACATATACCATAGTGAGCCAGGAAAGAAACCACTTGTCCAGTCGCGGGCAACCACAAGCTCTAGCTCTCCATCTTTATTGATAGTGCGTGGCGAGAACTTATCATCCTGCTTTGCTGCCTCTATCTCAGTAAAGGCATAAGTAAATTGCTGTTCGGCAAATTCAAAATTATTTTTCACCAAGTCAGTTGACCCGCTTTTCGTACAGGATACTATGACAAAGGATAGTATTATTAGTAATATTGTTTTGAGGTTCATTGATTATTTATTGTTTTTGATATTTCTATTTAGAAGTCAGTTTATATGTTTTGCCTTTGGATGTGTCAAAGTCGATAGCTACTGTTTCTTTTAGTGGCAAGTCGGCCAACTGTGCCTCTTTGTTCACAACAAATTGGGGTATATATGGCTTTTTGTAGAATGGATTAGGATTGTCACCCTCTGCCTCAACTTGCTTACCATTAGATACTACGAGCGAGTTGGTAGTTCTTATTCTGCAATTACCTCCCAAAGTAGAGTGTACTACCAAATTAGTAATACAACCATCTTTCCATTCAAAGTCGAGTATAAATCCTCCTCTGGCTCTTAATCCCTTTACAGAACCACTTTGCCAAGCATCTGGCAAGGCGGGCAGTAAGTGTATTTCGTCAGAGTGACTTTGTAACAACATCTCGGCTATTCCAGCGGTGCCACCAAAGTTTCCATCTATCTGAAATGGTGGGTGTGCATCCAAAAGATTCGAGTAGGTTCCGCCACCTCGCATATGTACATCTGTAGCATCAACATGCTTTAATCCATTGCGCAGCATTTTATATGCATGGTTACCATCCTCAAGGCGTGCCCAGAAATTAATTTTCCATGCCATAGCCCATCCTGTGCCACCATCGCCTCTTAGCTCGAGTGTGCGTTTGACTGCCTTTGCATAGTCAGGATTTATTCGTGGTAGCACCTCATTACCTGGATGTAGGCCTAATAAATGAGAGCAATGGTTCAGCACATTCACCCAATCCAGTCACCTCCACTGGCCAATAGTTCATTTCGGTGTTGATATTGGTGGTGTAGTTGCTACCCCAAGGTGGTTGTACATGCCTGTTCCATATACCTTGAAGATTGGTAGGCAAGCCGCCCGATCGCGAGCCTGCTATTGTGAGATAGCGTCCAAACTGGAAATAAGTGGCCACTAGGCCATAATCTGCTTGATCGTTTTGAAATTCAGAAAGGCGTTTATTCATAGGCATATTGTCCTTTCCCTCACCAAGATTTAGCTCTACTCTATCAAATAGTGGTTTATAATCCTCTTTGTGAGATTTCAGTAGCTGTGAGTAGCTCTTTTGAGCAACATTAGCTATCCTTTGCGACGCAACTCGGTGAGCCGTTTGAATATCAGCTGAAGATTTCAGAAATGAATCCATGTCGCTACTAGTAGCAGAAGATAATATTACAATCGCTTCATTGGCATTATTTATAGTAAGCGAACTATCAGTAGATAAAATATCACCACCCTTATGAATTACCTGCATCTGTACCTCAAAATTAAGTCCTGGCCCATCATCCTCATCAGAATATGATACTTGGTTGGGATCGTAGTTGCGGTGTGCCACATGATAGGGTGCCTTTCCTTTTAATATCAGTTTTCCGTTATCTGCATAAGTACTATATCGCAAATCACTATTTAAACTGGCATCAAAGCTTATTGAATTTCTCTTATCAGATTCAATTTTAACCACCATCACCTGATCTGGAAATGATATAAATGTAGTACGCTTATAATTGACTCCATTTTGCGTATAAGATACCGTAGCCGTGGCATCAGAGATATTTAGATCACGATAGAAGTTTTCAACCTCATCACCCATGTTAAGCATATCAATAAATAGATTAGCCATTGGTAAATACCTAGCGGTATATGGTCCTTGCGAATTTTCGCGCCACAACTGCTCAGCCTCGCGATACTCTCCATTATTAATAGCATCACGGATCAGTGGCAGTGCATCTGGTGCTTTTGGATTGTACCTTTCATCAGCTGGACCAGACCATAAAGTCTCTTCATTCATTTGATAAACCTCATTGATAGGATTACCAAAAACCATAGCTCCAAAGCTCCCATTGCCTAAGGGCAGCGCCTCTTCCCATATCTCGGCAGGTGATTCATACCACAGTTTGATGTTGTGGGTTTCATTATCAATGCTCTGACATGAAAGCAGTGACAAAATAATTACAAGAGAGAGTAATCTAAAAGTTTTTCTAATCATTATAAGATAGTTCAAAAGTAATATATGATATTCATTATTCACTACTAAAGCAGCGTGTATGTTTACGTACACAAAGATATGAATAAGTTTCAGGATTTACTCATCCATCCACTTACAAGTTTCACCGCTCTCCTTTATAATTGGCCTTTGAGCATCAATACTTCTTAAATACTCGCCCAACTCTCTTGACAGTGATAAAAGAATTTCAGGATTATTGCTGGCGACATTTTTGGTTTCACCAATATCATTTGATAAATTGAAAAGCTCCTTTTTGCCGGACTCATAGTAATAAATTAGCTTCCAGTCACCTTTCCTTATAGTGCTAGTGGTGCCAATACCAGGACCAGCACCACCCCATAAATTGGGAAAATGCCATATAAGTGCTCGGTTGTTATAATCGGTTTGATGCCCCATCAACATTGGTAGTATAGAAATTCCATCAACTTGTTGTACTGTCTCACGAACACTCACATGCGCCATATCAAGAATGGTTGGGAAAAGATCTTCAATAATTAAATAGTCGTTACATCTAGACTTAGACTTTACCACTTCACTCCATTTTACTATAAGTGGTACTCTTATACCACCCTCATAAGCCGATCCCTTACCGCTATTAAGAGGTGCATTTTGAGTATGTAGTGGCTCTTCCCTCCATTCGGTACTTGAAGAGAATCCACCATTGTCGGACATAAATATAATAATTGTATTCTCAGAGATCTCATTTTCTTCTAACCAATCCATTATATCACCTAAGCTTTTATCCATACCCTCTATTAATGAGGCATATGCTGCTTCCTTTTCGGAAAGCCCATTTTCGATATATTTATAATAAAAACGCATATCCTTGTCAACTGGTATATGCACGGCATAGTGTGACATATGTAAAAAGAAAGGTTGCCCTAGTTTCTTTGCTTTTTCAAGAGATTTAATAGCTTCAAGGGTTAATGCCTCGGTAACAAAGATATCTTCTCCCCAATAATTCTCAAGCCCTGGTATTGCAAATGGAGACGACAGCCCTCCATCAATTTTATTACCAAAATTATTTTCACCTAGATAACTTGCAAGTCCACCAGCAGCATGGCCAGCTATATTCACCTCAAACCCTAAGTGATACGGATTCTCACCTGGTGTGTCTATAGCTCCCCAGTGTGCCTTGCCACAATGAATAGTGTGATAACCACTATTTTTAAGCAATTGAGCAAGGGAAGTAACGTGACAAGCGTTTTCAATTCCCTCTACTTGCGATAATCCATTGACATTCCACGCGGGAAATATAAGAGTCTCACTCTTTATATCGGTCGATACATTCTTTTGTAATGTCCAGTTGGTGACACGATGCCGAGCTGCATTCATTCCTGTCATAAGGCTAGCTCTTGAGGGTGAGCTAACGCTACTCGCGTAGGCTTGAGTAAATGTCATACCCTGAGCAGCCAATCGCACCATATTTGGCGTATGATACTTATCGTTTAACGGAGTTCTTTGATCCCAAAATGGGTGTGATGTATCTTGCCATCCCATATCATCAACCATAAAGAATATGATATTAGGTTGATCCAATTTATTATGATCTACTTGGCCATACACAGCTGAGCTGGCAAGAATAGCAACTGAGAGGAATTTGTACTTCATACTTCTTGCCCTCCTATGCTTGGTATAAACATCTCGACTTTGCCACATTCGGGGCAAACATAAATATCAAACGAAATTCGCGACAGAAATGCCTCACCTAACACTCCAAACACACCTACCTTGGGACCCTCGTGAAAAAAGTAATTACCTGCATAATTCATATTGGTTTTGCATCTTAAACAATCTATATCGCGATTGCCTTTTATTTCTGTGTCTCGAAAATCAACAACCTTGTTTTCAACAAAACTAAAGTTGCAGTTCCAACACATATCAAAGTTATCTTCAACAACGGCTTTGCAGTTAGGACAGTATTTCATAGAATAAGCTTTTTAAATTTATGATTAGTGGAACATCAACAAAGATACAAAGTATAGCTTAAGTGATTATGATATTGTATGCAATTTATAGTATGACTAAAAAAGATAACCACTCTCCTATATTTAAGAAGAGTGGTTATCGTGAAAAAATTATTCTATATTGACTTATATCACCACATTATTGCGTAGCCCATGTTTCTCTATCCAAACTTCTATAATTAATAGCCTCAGCCAAGTGCGAGGATTGAACCTTTTCCGAATTATCCAAATCAGCAATTGTACGAGCCACTTTTAGTATTCTGTCATAAGCACGGGCAGATAAGCTAAGTCGCTCCATCGCTGTTTTAAGTAGTCGCATTCCGGCCTCATCTGGCGATGCATATTTATTTAGCATAATAGAGTTCATTTGAGCATTGCTATATACCCCTGGGACATCTTTAAAACGCTCTATTTGTATATCTCTAGCTCGCACCACTCTCTTCACAATCTCACTACTATGTTCAGCAGGGGTTCTATCGGATATTTTTTCGAATGGAACTGGCACAATCTCTATATGAATATCTATCCTGTCTAATAAAGGTCCTGACACTTTGTTTAGATATTTTTGTACGCTGCCAGGAGGGCATACACAGTTTCTTTCGGGGTGATTATAGTATCCACAAGGACATGGATTCATAGCCGAAACCAACATAAAGCTGGCGGGATATTCTACCGAGAATCGTGCTCTCGAAATTGCGATTTTTCTATCCTCCAGCGGCTGACGCATTACCTCTAGCACACTTCTATTAAACTCAGGCAACTCATCCAAAAACAATACCCCGTTATGAGCCAAGCTTATCTCACCTGGTTGCGGATATACACCTCCGCCCACCATTGCCACATCACTAATAGTGTGGTGTGGCGCACGAAATGCACGATGTGTCATCAAAGACTCGTTATTATCTAGCTTACCAGCCACACTATGTATCTTTGTTGATTCTAACGCCTCATCAATTGTAAAAGGTGGTAGTATCGAAGGCATTCGCTTTGCCATCATAGACTTGCCCGAGCCTGGGGGACCAATCATTATTATATTGTGCCCACCTGCAGCAGCCACCTCTAAGGCACGCTTCACATTCTCTTGTCCCTTAACATCGCAAAAGTCAAACTCAAATAAAGATTGTCGTTGCCTAAACTCTTTCTCTATATCCACAATAGTGGGTTCAAGGGCGTTTTTATCATTAAAGAAATCAATAACTTCTCTGATACATTCAACTCCAAAGACATCCAGTCCGCTTACTACAGCCGCCTCTTTGGCATTTTCTTTTGGCAGGATAAATCCCTTATATCCATTCTCCTTAGCCATTATAGCAATAGGTAGTGCACCTTTTATGGGAAGTATAGTTCCATCAAGTGACAACTCCCCCATCATTATATAATCAGAGAATTTATCAGAATTAATATTTTCAGAGCCACCCAAAATACCTATAGCAAGCGGCAAATCATAATCCGATCCTTCTTTGCGTATATCAGCAGGCGACATATTGATTATTATCTGTTGACGCGGAAATTTATACCCATTTTCATTTATGGCCGAAACTATCCGTTCGTGCCCCTCGCGCACTGAAGCATCGGGTAGGCCCACAAGTTGAAACTTAATACCCCGTGTGCAGTTAACCTCAATTGTGATAAGAGTAGCGTTGATGCCTTGAACAGCTGCGCCAAACACTTTTACTAACATGGTAATTATATTTTTTATTGGTCGTTTTTAGTTGAGCTTTTCAGTTCTTTTGCCACTGCCGAAGCAGATATATTCCTAGTACTAATCACCCCCTTAGGAGAAATTAAAATATTGTTTGGAACAAACTCTATATTATATGCGTCCACAATATCCGATGCCCAGCTTCTTTTTTCAGGAACCACCCTCCAATCCACCGAGTCACTCTCTATAATCTCATTTGGATGAATATTTGAATCAATATAAATTGAAATAAACTCAACGCTATCTTTATTAATATTCTTGTATGTATCTTTTAATCTCTTTATAGTCTCACGCGAGTCGCTGCCTGTGGATGATACAAACGAAAGCAATAAGTATTTCCCCTTATAATCATACGAATTAATTGTATCCCCCTTTATATCTACAAGCTGAAAATAAGGCATTGCAACACCCTCAGCCGATTTTTTCACCTTCTTGAGGTAAGTATCTAGGTTAAGCCCCATTTTAGTTTTCAAAACACCAGCTTTTAGAAATCCCATTACTCTTTCGAATAGTTCAGGACTATCTGAATTAGCAAAGAACTCATTTATAAGAATTAAGCTAGACAATCTATCAGGATTTTTCTCAATAAATTCCTCAGCAGCCAACTTCAATTCAAGATTTATGCTATTCAGAGTTGCCTCTTCATCGGATGGAACAAAGGTTTTTGAGTTATGTGTTGTATCATTAGGTACAACATTTCTAATTGTATTATAGATAAAATTACGACGCAATAGAAGGTCGCTGTATGTCTCCTTAAATTCAGTTAGTCCGTCATTTATATCATTACCATTCACATTGATAAGATCAGGAACAAGAGCATCACCCTTCACCGTCACCCTATCAAGAGGATTAGCATAAACCAAAACAGTAGAGCTTTGATCATTAAAATATAATGAAAAAGAAGTTAGAGTATCTATAGAGCACTTGTAAGAGAAGTAGCCCTTAGGAGTACTAAATACCGTATCAACAATAATACTATCGTCGATAAAATACGATACCAGTATTTCATATTCATCAAGATTTGCTATATTACCCTTTATCACTGTATCGTGTCTCTTACCATTGCATGCAAATAGTAGGAGCATTACACTAAGAGATAGTAATATTGCAGTTTTTAGTTTTGTCACTTAAGCAGCTTTATTTGTGTACAAATAATCTCACTATCAGAGATTATACTGATCATTGTAGTGAAAATAATATTTAGAACGAGACAAAGATAATAAACAATTGCAATAATTCAATATATTTTCACAAATATTGTAAGTTATTTTTCATTTGTTTTTATACTCACATCTCGCCGTCAATAAGTGCTATATTTTAATGATGAATAGTAAAGATTTTAATTATCTTTGATACTCAATTACAAAACTGCAATTCAGATGTTTTTTTCGATAATAATACCCGTATTCAATCGTCCCGAAGAAGTAGAAGAACTACTACATAGCCTTACACTGCAAACCAATCACAACTTTGAGGTAATACTTGCAGAGGATGGATCAGTAAACAAGAGCGACTTAGTAGCAAAAAAGTATGCTAAGGAGTTGGACATTGTTTATTTCGAAAAACCAAACTCGGGACCTGGCACCACACGAAATGCAGGAGCAAAAAAGGCAAAGTATGACTATTTTATATTCTTCGATTCCGATTGTATAATACCACCCAATTATATCGAGCATGTATCAAAATCGCTATCTACCACATATCACGATGCATACGGTGGGCCAGATGCCGCCTTGCCGTCATTTACAACTATTCAAAAAGCTATAAACTACTCCATGACCTCATTTTTTACAACTGGTGGCATAAGGGGAGGAAAGAAATCAATGGACAAGTTTCATCCACGCACCTTCAATCTAGGCGTATCGCGCAAAGCATTTGAAGCACTAAAAGGTTTTGGCACCATGCGCTTTGGTGAGGATGTGGATTTTAGCCTCAGATTATTGAGCAATGGATTTAGCACCACACTCATAGAAGATGGATATGTGTATCATAAGCGCAGAGCCACCTTCAAGCAGTTCTTCAAACAGGTATATAACTCTGGCATCGCACGCATCAATTTACACCTAGCACATCCAGGGTCAATGAAATTGGTACACACACTACCATCACTATTTGTTATAGCTATGTCAACACTGATACTATCATCACTGTTTCGACCCTCTGCCCTACTCATTCCATTGCTATATAGCATTATAGTATGGATTGATTCGAGCATAAAAAACAAATCACTGATAGTAGGCTTTTATAGCGTTTTAGCCTCTTGGACACAACTATTTGGTTACGGCACAGGATTTATATCGGCCGTTTGGAACAGATTGATAATGAAACGAGGCGAGTTTAAAGCTTTCGAAAAAAAATTCTACGAATAACCAGTCTAAAGCTTAAATATCCTATCCATCATCTTCCATTTGTCGGACGATGCCATACCTTGTGCCACATTTTGATACTTATCCATATAAGCCTCCCACTCTGCTTGACGTGGCAGTATCGATAATCGCTCCATATCTCTATCCCAATCAAAGTCGTCCACCGTTTCTACAATCATAAACAGAACGTTATTGTGTATATAGATTTGCATATCCACAATACCCACCTCCTTTATTCCATCTTTTACCTCTTGCCAAACATTTTGGTGCTCAGCAATATAGTTTTTTATCAACTCCGAATCGTTTTTCAAAGTTAGCGTTTGGCAATATCTTTTCATACTCCTAAATTTTATTGTTTCACTGTTAATAGATAGTTGATTACAGCAGTTTGGTTAATCATAAATAGGTTAATCATAAAATGTATCTTGCCTATCAATTGTTTTCATTTGCCTATCAATAAGCGCCGAGAGCTTATCTACAATTTCAGGATGCTTATCCGAAACATCATACTTTTCGGAAGGGTCAACATAAATATTGAATAGTAATGGCAACTTATCCCCAAAATATTTAGCACCTATCTGGCTATATGTGCCCACATGTAGTTTCCAGTTACCTAACCTGACGGCCATAAGTTTATGATCAATACCGTAGTAGAAGAAAGGAACATCAGATTTAGACACCTTGTCTGCATCATTTTTAAGTAGAGAGGACACATCTACACCATCCACTTCATATTCACCAGCAACTGAACCACCAGCCAGACTAATACATGTGGCATAAACATCCATTGCATTTACCACATCTTCATTAATTTCAGATTTAATATGAGTAGGCCATTGCACAATGCATGGCACCCTCATACCACCTTCCCAAGTGCTACCCTTACCATCTCGAAATAGTCCTGCCGATCCTCCCTCTTCCTCTTTCAAAATCCACGGGCCATTATCACTCATAAACCACACAATAGTATTCGATTCCAAACCCTCATCCTTCAGCATCCGAAGCAAACGCCCCACGTGGTAATCAATCTCCTCAACAGCATCACCATATGGCCCACGTTTCGACTTGCCCACAAAATCCTTACCCGGATACAAAGGCACATGAGGCATAGCATAAGGTATATACACGAAAAACTTATTATCCCTATTCCGTTTTATAAAATCAATCGATAAATCGGTATATAACTCCGTCAGAATAGACTGATCAGGGTTCATTTCTATAGTATCATTCCCATTCATAAGAGCAATATCAGGATACTTAGGTGGAATCATATCATTGCTGTATGGCAAGCCAACATACTCGTCAAATCCGTTTTGCAATGGCAAATATTCGTGCTTAGTGCTACCAAGATGCCACTTGCCAAATATTGCCGTAGCATATCCCTGCTCCTTCATAGCCTCAGCCAATGTGTGCTCTTTGGGATGAATTCCGCGGTCTGAGTCGGGATTCAGCACCCACCTAAACCCAGCCCTTACCGGGTACTTGCCCGTTAAAAGCGAATACCTACTAGCAGTAGATGCTGGCGAAGCACTATAGTAATTAGTAAACCGCATTCCATCAAGCGCCATGCGATCTAGGTGAGGTGTTTTGATATCGGGATGCCCCGTAAGCCCCAAATCGCCATACCCCATATCATCTGGGTATATTATTATTATATTTGGATTATCTTGCTTTGACTGTGCATTAAGCATCATTGTGGCACTGGCCAATATTGGGAAAATATATTTTGGATTCATGTTGTATGATGTATTTTTTCGGTATCTATTTATTTTACGCTCAAAGTTCTGAATAATTTTTGAATAACAAAGAAAAACAGATTCAAATAAAGATGCAATCTATAAGTTAACAATGAGCCATGGACGACATCCCAAAACTGTTAATATTTTCACATTTAGAAGGCTGCATTTTGGTTAAATATAGTTTCATTACT
>CAYTQG010000047.1:11888-18057 GCA_964439965.1 uncultured Proteiniphilum sp. | reverse complement strand
TATCTTGGCGGCGATGCTTATTCTGCTCCTGCAATTTGCACACAAAAAACAGATATAAACTTCGTGCAATGCCGATGTCATAGTCGTTTGATTCAATTTATTAAATTATTACGAATATACAATCGGTATTATGTGAAGGAAGGTGCGAATAACTGGAAAGTTTATTATATCTTTAGGGACTATTTGGGCAGTATCACGCATCATTCTCAATTTCTAATACAAATATTATGAATGCAAAATATATCAGTTGTTATTTGTTCATACTTATATGCTTAATTAGCCATACGCCTGTAAAAGCGCAAACAGTAAGACTGCCTTATGATCCTACTCCTGCAAAAATACCTGAATATAAAACGCTGGATACAGCTATAGTGAGAGTGAAGTATCGTATGTTGGCTGTAAATGATACTTCTGATTTGGGCAACAAAAAAGAAAACTTGATGATATTGCAAATAGGTAGTAAAATGTCAAGATATGCTGATTATTATAAAATAATTAGTGATTCTTTAAAGTTTGCATTAGCTATAATAAAAGAAGCGGAGTCGGTGGTAAATGAAAAAGTAATTAACTTTATGGCTGGTACTCTTCCAATCAATGTGTTTAAGCATCCAGATAAAGAAAAAATTGTGACTATTGATAGAGTTCCTTTTAACACCTATATGTATGAGGAGGAATTAGAAGCCCCTGAATGGAGATTGGAATTTGATACAAGCGAGGTGTGTGGATATGTTTGCCAAAAGGCTACGGCCACATTCTTTGGCAGAAATTATACGGCATGGTATGCGCCGGAAATTGCTATAAATGAAGGACCCTGGAAGTTTATTGGTTTGCCTGGGCTAATATTGAAGGTGGAAGATGATAGGGGGCATTATTCATTTGAGTGTGTAGCTATTGAAACGCCTAAACCAAATGATTGGACTTTATTGATTTATGACCCAGGTTCAACTATTATTCGTATTAAGAAAGAACAGTTTTTTAAACAACAAAAACAATTTTATGATAACCCGGCCGGAGCAGTTGAGGGCAGCGGTATGCTACAATCTGAAATTCCAGAACGTGCTCGTAGATCAAGACCATATAATCCTATCGAGTTGACTAAATAATTAAATGCTATGCGAAAGTTATTAGCCTTAATATTGTTTTTAATATAGTTCTTGTGGTTAGATCTCAGTCGATAATTGCTGGCTTAGTATCTGATAAAGAGGACGGGAGTCCTCTTGTGGGTGCTGCGCTAACAGTTCACGATAGTGAAGACGATGTGATTGCTTATGCAATAAGCAAACGAGATGGTGGTTTTGTAGTCAAAACAAACAGTGCGCTGAATAGTTTTGTGTTTAAGGCTCGCTTATTGGGTTACAGAGATGTGATATTAAAGCTCGAAAATATATCTCAAGATATAGATATCAAAATGGATTTTGGTGAGATTCAACTGCGTGAGGTGGTTGTCAAATCGCAGCCCATATGGAACCGCAGTGATACCTTGGTGTATAGCGTGGAGGCATTTAAAAATTTAGGTGATATCCTTAAAAGATTGCCAGGCTTGGAGATTTATGCCAAAAGTAAGTGTGAAGATTTCTGATGTTATGTCTGTTTCGTATCAAGTGGTTGCAAATAATATTTCTAATAAAATAACCGTTTCTAATGATAATCAGTTTAAGTCGTCATTGTGGCATGTTACTCAACAGGTATCTGCTTATTATAAGCTGGGCCACAAATGGCAGTTTAATAGCTTGTTTGAGCATTCATACAATGAGATTGGGGAAAATACGGATGTGAAAATGTTTTTTGGTGACATAGGTGTCTCGTACAAGCATCGTTCAATGGAGTTAGATGTTTCGCTAAATAATATTTTTAATAATCATAAGTACTCATACTCATTGTATAATGGATTAGATAGGTTTGATTATGTTTACGATTTACGTCCTCGAATGTTGATGTTAACGATGAGTTATAGATATTAGAATAATTTTTTATCTCATACCTTTCTTTTGCTGCTTCAGTAGCCCAATTTGCTGTTTGCGTATTTTATAATTACTGTATTGCTGTTTTGTTTTTATCTTTGTCTAGTGCCAGAAAATGTAAACAGTAATAGCAAGTTTCAATAATTAATTGATTGTTTTTATCGCAAATTATCTCGAAATGAATATTTTTGTATCTTTGCTGGTCTAATTACTTTTAAATTGATAAAAATAATCGGTATCAAATTTGGTTTTGAATAACAAAGTATAAAATATATATATGGATAAAATTCAAGAGCTTACCTCAAAGTTGTTTAATGAAGGGGTGGAAAAGGGAAAGGCAGAGGCTGAGAAGATATTGGCTGATGCGCAAGCCGAGAGTGCAAAAATAGTGAGCGATGCTAAAAAAGAGGCGGAGCATATTATTGCTTCTGCACAAAAAGAGGCTGCCGAGTTAAAGACTAATACTGAGTCGGAATTGAAATTGTTTTCAGCTCAGGCTTCGGAGGCTTTGAAGAGTGAGATAACCAATTTGGTTACTGATAAACTATCTTCATCTAACGTGAAGGCGGCTACCGAAGATAAGGCTTTTATGCAAAAGTTGATTTCGGAACTTGTTACCAACTGGGCTAAGGATGAAACCTTGACTATAGGAGTGGAGAGTGCCGACGAACTGAACAAATATATTGCGGCTAATGCAAAGGCTTTGCTAGACAAGGGATTGAAGATTGAGACTGTCAATAATCTTAAATCAGGATTTGTGCTTTCGCCTGAGGATGGCTCTTATAAGGTGAAGTTTTCGGAAGATGAGTTTGTTGAATACTTCCGCGAATTTTTGCGTCCTCAAATTCAAAAATTATTGTTTTGATATTTCTATATATCAATAATAGGTGTCTAAATTATAACCGACTGATGTAACTATGCTCTTTAAAAACCAATATTATTACTTTATAGCAGGGCTGCCCGACTTTACTTTTGATAGTATGAAGCTCCCATTTACTGTGGAGGAGTTTAAGGGTATGCTGGATGAGGTTCTGAAAAAAAAGGACAAAGAACTGCTCGACAAATATTTCTTGAGATATGACAACGAAAACTTGATCAACTTGCTTAGCGATAAAGAGGCTACGCTTAATGAAATGGGCACGGTGTTGCGAGAGGATGTTTTGGAGGTTATCGAAAGGGTAAAGGAGGACTTGCCGGTTAATAATAAGGATGTGCCCCCATATTATGAACAGTTTATCAGAGAGTGGCTCGACTATGAGGCGCGAGAAGAAACTCGTATTTGGGACGATTTGATTGCATCTTTGTACATGGATTATGGTGTGGAGGTTAAAAACTCGCTTCTATCGCAATGGTTTGAGATGAACCTAAATATCGGTAATATGCTTTCGGCAATTTTTGCTCGTAAGTATAATATGGATGTTGCCAAAGTGGTGGTGGGAAATAATGATATTGCTAAAACCATTCGCGAAAATGCTAATATGCGCGACTTTGGTTTGAGCCAAGAGTTTGAATACTATGACACTATACTGCGACTGTCGGAAGATGATGATATTTTTGAGAGAGAGCGCAAACTCGATAAATTTCGCTGGGAATGGCTGGAGGAGAACACTGTGTATGATTACTTTAATATAGAATATATATTTGCATATCTGTGCAAGCTCCAAATTTTGGAACGTTGGGTAAATCTTAATGCCGAGGAGGGTGAGAAGGTGTTCCGCGAGCTAATAGCTGGCCTGAAAGAGAATATAAAAATGCCAGAGGAGTAGGCGAGTAGAGCTAATCATATTTAGATAAGAAAAAAACAAAATCAATATATGCTAACAAAAGGAATAGTAAAAGGTATCATTTCCAACTTGGTTATCGTTGAAGTGGACGGGCCAGTTGCGCAAAATGAGATTGCTTATATCAATCTTGATGGTACCAACATGATGTCGGAAGTCATCAAGGTTATAGGAAAAAATGTATATGTTCAGGTTTTCGAGAGTACTCGTGGACTTAAAGTCGGCTCGGAAGTAGAGTTTAGAGGGCATATGCTTGAGGTGACACTTGGACCTGGCTTGCTTGAACGAAACTTGGATGGCTTGCAGAACGACCTTGATAAACTTGAGGGTGTGTTTCTGGAAAGAGGTAAATATACATTTCCGCTTGATGAGGAGAAGCTTTGGAGCTTTAAGCCTATAGCAAAAGTGGGCGATGTGGTGTCGGGTGGTGCATGGCTTGGTGAGGTTGATGAAAACTTTCAACCACATAAAATTATGGTGCCATTTGTGATGCAAGAGCAATACACGATTAAGAGTGTTGCTGCTGAGGGTCAATATAATGTTTATCATACCATTGCAGTGGTTGTGGATAAGGATGGAAAAGAGCATGAGCTTAATATGATTCAGAAGTGGCCTGTGAAGGTTCCTGTGAAACTATATAAAGATAAGCCACGTCCTTACAAACTGCTCGAAACGGGAGTGAGAACTATTGATACCCTAAACCCAATAGTGGAGGGTGGAACTGGTTTTATTCCTGGTGCTTTCGGTACGGGCAAAACAGTGTTGCAGCATGCTATTTCAAAACAAGCTGAAGCTGATATCGTGATTATCGCTGCTTGTGGTGAGCGTGCTAATGAGGTGGTGGAGATTTTTACTGAGTTTCCCGAACTTGAAGATCCACACACTGGACGCAAGCTAATGGAGCGTACTATTATTGTGGCAAATACTTCTAACATGCCGGTGGCAGCTCGTGAGGCTTCGGTATATACAGCTATGACTATTGGCGAATATTATCGTTCGATGGGATTGAAGGTTTTGCTAATGGCCGACTCTACTTCGCGTTGGGCTCAGGCATTGCGTGAGATGAGTAACCGATTGGAGGAACTTCCCGGGCCCGATGCTTTCCCTATGGACCTTTCGGCTGTTATTTCGAACTTCTATGGACGTGCAGGACACGTTACTTTAAATAATGGTGAAGAGGGGTCTATTACTTTTATAGGAACTGTTTCGCCTGCCGGTGGTAACCTAAAAGAGCCAGTAACTGAGAATACTAAAAAAGTAGCTCGTTGCTATTACGCTCTTGAACAAGATAGAGCTGATAGAAAGCGTTATCCTGCTATTAATCCTATCGAGTCTTATTCTAAATATATCGAGTATCCCGAGTTTGAGGAGTTTATCGCTAAAGAGATTTCGGAAGATTGGACAACTAAGGTGGCTGATATCAAGAACAGATTATTGAGAGGTAAGGAAATTGCCGAACAAATCAATATTCTTGGTGATGATGGTGTGCCGGTTGAGTATCATATTACTTTTTGGAAGTCGGAGCTTATAGACTTTGTGATTCTTCAGCAGGATGCTTTTGATGATATTGATGCCGTAACGCCTATTGAGCGTCAGAAATATATTCTGGATATGGTGGTTGATATCTGTGAGATGGATTTTGAGTTTGACAACTTCAATCAAGTTGCAGATTATTTTAAGAAGGTTATCGACGTGTGCCGTCAGATGAACTATGCTGAGTTTAAATCAGAGAGATTTGATAAATATCGTAAGCAACTTGATGAGATGTTGCAAGTAGAGGCTAACAGCTAACTTTTAAATTATTATTATGGCTAAAGCATTTCAAAAAATATATACACAAATTACGCAGATTACAAAAGCTACCTGCTCGGTGAGAGCTACTGGTGTGGGCTACGAAGAGTTAGCTACAGTAGATGGCCGATTGGCTCAGGTGGTGAAAATTATAAATGATGAGGTAACGCTTCAGATATTTCAGGGTACGGAAGGAATCCCTACCAATGCCGAAGTGATATTTCATGGCAAAGCTCCATCACTAAAGGTGGGAACACAGTTGGCTGGTCGTTTCTTCAACGCATATGGCGACCCCATAGATGGTGGACCCATTCCCGAAGGAGAAGAGGTTCAAATTGGTGGACCATCCGTTAATCCAGTAAGACGTAAGCAACCATCGGAGCTTATTGCAACCGGTATTGCAGGTATCGACCTAAACAATACATTGGTATCGGGACAAAAGATTCCTTTCTTTGCCGATCCTGATCAACCTTTCAACCAAGTGATGGCTACTGTGGCATTGCGTGCAAAGGCTGATAAGATTATTCTTGGTGGAATGGGTATGACTAATGATGACTATTTGTTCTACAAGAACGTGTTTAGCAATGCGGGTGCACTCGATCGTATTATTAGCTTTATGAATACTACTGAAGACCC
>CAYTQG010000047.1:0-11788 GCA_964439965.1 uncultured Proteiniphilum sp. | reverse complement strand
GCAATGCGGGTGCACTCGATCGTATTATTAGCTTTATGAATACTACTGAAGACCCTGCCGTGGAGCGTATCCTTATTCCCGATATGGCTCTTACTGCTGCCGAGTACTTTGCTGTGGAGCATAACGAGAATGTACTTGTTCTTCTATCGGATATGACATCATATGCTGATGCTCTATCTATTGTGTCTAATCGTATGGACCAGATTCCATCTAAAGACTCAATGCCTGGATCATTGTATTCTGACTTGGCTAAGATTTACGAGAAGGCAGCTCAGTTCCCTAATGGTGGTTCTATAACAATTATTGCTGTAACTACCCTTTCGGGTGGTGATATTACTCACGCTGTGCCTGATAATACAGGTTACATTACTGAAGGACAGCTGTTTCTGCGCCGTGATAGTGATATTGGCAAGGTTGTTGTTGACCCATTCCGCTCGTTATCTCGATTGAAGCAATTGGTGCAAGGTAAGAAGACACGCGAAGATCATCCTCAATTGATGAATGCTGCTGTTCGTTTGTATGCTGATGCTGCTAATGCGAAAACAAAATTAGAGAATGGTTTTGACTTGACCGACTATGACCAACGTACGCTTTCCTTTGCTAAAGACTACTCCGAATTTATTCTCTCTATTGATGTGAACTTGGATACTGATGAAATGCTTGATACAACTTGGGGTATTTTGTCAGATTATTTCAGACCTGAAGAGGTGAATATGAAGCGTGAGTTGGTGGATAAGTACTGGAAAAAATGATAAGAATTAATGGCTATAAAGTTTCAATATAATAAAACGTCGCAACAGGAGCTTGAGAAACAGGTTCGGGTTCGTGAGCGTGCCTTACCAACTCTTCAGAGCAAGGAGACGGCTTTGCGTATGGAGGTGAAGAAGGCGAAAAATGAAATGGACGAGCTGGAGCAAAAGTTGGAAAACGAGATCCGTTCCTACGAAAAGATGTTGGGGATGTGGAACGAGTTTGATACTGATTTGCTCAGTGTAAAAGATGTTCATTTATCGAAAAAGAAGATAGCCGGTGTGATATTTCCTATGCTCGATAGTGTGGAGTTTGAGATAAAAGAGTTTAGTTTGTTTAATAAGCCAAAGTGGTTTCTGGATGGTATAAGTACTGTGGAGAGACTTGCCGAAATTGGTATCAGACGAGACTTTTATGAACTTAAGGTGCAACGATTGGATTATGCCCGAAAGAAAACTACGCAGAAGGTGAATCTCTTCGAGAAGGTTCAAATACCGGGTTATCACGATGCTATTTTGAAGATTAAGCGATATCTGGAGGATGAGGAGAATCTTTCTAAATCATCGCAAAAGATTATGCGCGACCGTCAGGAAAAAAAGAAAAATGAGGAGGATAGTGCATGGTAGCAAGAATGAAGAAATTTATGTTTTTGGCCTTTCACCAAGATTATCAAAAGTTTTTGAATGATCTTCGTGACTTGGGGCTTGTTCATGTTGCCGAGTCTAAATTGGCTGCTGAAGATAATGAAGAGGTATATAAGCTTCTGACTAAAACTAAGCAACTAAAGGAGGCACGCACAGCCCTTGAAAGAACTATAAATAAGAAAGAGGAGCTTGTTTTTAATACTCCTAATGCTGAGGTTGGCAAATTACTTCCTCAGAAAATAGAGGAGATTGAAAATGATAGGGCAACGCTGGTTCAGCAGTTGCAGGTAAGCACTAAAGAGCGTGATGCTCTATTGCCTTGGGGTAACTATAACCCAGAGGAGGTTGCAAAACTTGCTGCTGAGGGGTGGAGGCTCGACTTTTTTGTTGTTCCCGACAATCAGTATAATACCGAATGGGAAAAGCTACACGATGCTGTGGTGATCAACAAAGAGACTTCGAGAACTTATTTTGTGACAGTTGGCAAAAACGATAACATTGCAAATGATCTAAATCTTGAGGCAGAGAAGTTACCTAATATTTCGCTTCCCGCTCTTGACGAATTGATTGCATCTATTAAGGCGAAGATTGAGGAGCAAGATGAGAAGTTGAAATCTCTTGCTATTGATATTCCATCGATTGATGCAGCAATTGAAGATTATGAGAATAGTATTTCATATACTAAGGTGATGCTTAGCACTACTAAGCTTGCAGATGATAAGATAATGCTATTGCAAGGTTGGGCACCTGAAGAGAATGAGAAAGAGATTTCGGATTACTTGGCTTCAAAGGCTGTGTATTTTGATGTGTCGGACCCAAAACCTGAGGATGATGTGCCTATTAAGTTTAAGAATAACAAGTTCTTTAGACTGTTTGAGCCACTAACAGAGCTGTATATGCTACCCAAATACAATGAGATAGACCTAACGCCATATTTTGCACCTTTCTATATGCTTTTCTTTGGCTTGTCGCTTGGTGATATTGGCTATGGTATGTTTCTACTTATTGTGGGACTGGTAGCACGCATTGCAATGAAGGAGAAACTCAACACGTATATGAAAGCGGTTATGTCGCTCGTGGTAGTGTTGGGTGCATCAACTATGGCTGCGGGATTGCTAACAGGTGGATTCTTTGGGTTTGACATTTATGAGCTTCCATGGCAGTTTGCTCAAGATTTAAAACACAAAGTCTTTTTAGACAATAATGAGATGTTCCTTCTTTCGCTGAAACTAGGAGTTGTTCAGATAATGTTTGGAATGATTATGAAGGTTGCAAACCGAACCAAACAGCTTGGTTTTAAATATGCCTTATCTACTATAGGGTGGTTTGTGTTCCTAATAAGCATAATTGTCTCATTCCTATATCCAACTGTGTTGCCAATGTTTGGTACTGTGCATTTAGCAATAGTAATTCCGATGGCATTGCTAATATTATTTTATAACACTCCTGATAAGAACCCATTCTACAACTTTGGATTGGCTTTATGGGACACATATAATATGGCTACAGGATTGTTAGGAGATATTCTATCATATGTTCGTCTGTTTGCTCTGGGATTGTCAGGCGGAATTTTGGCAACGGTTTTCAACGATCTTGCTGCCGGAATGAGTCCCGATAGTGCACTGTGGAAACCGATAGTTTATATTCTGATATTTGTGGTTGGACATGCTATCAACCTATTCATGAATGCTCTTGGTGCATTGGTACACCCCGTGAGACTTACATTCGTTGAGTTTTATCAAAATTCAGAGTTTAAAGGTGGAGGAAAGAAGTACACTCCTTTTAGCTTGAACAAATAAATCAAAAAAATAACAACATTATAATTAATAACAATTTATGGAAACTAGTTTAATTATCGCCTATCTGGGCATTGCAATCATGTTGGCTCTCACAGGAATTGGTAGTGCCTATGGAGTAACAATTGTAGGAAATGCGGCTATTGGTGCTGCAAAAAAAGTAGATGGTAAGTTTGGTAACTTCCTTGTTTTGGCTGCTCTGCCTGGTACTCAAGGTCTTTATGGATTTGCTGGATACTTTATGTTTCAAAATATTTTTGGTGTGTTAACTCCTGAGATTACTATGTTTCAGGCAATGGCTACAATGGGAGCGGGACTTGCGTTAGGTTTCATTGGTCTTTTATCAGCCATTCGTCAGGGTCAAATTTGTGCTAATGGTGTAGTATCTATTGGTCAAGGACATGATGCTTTTGGTAACACATTGATTCTTGCTGTATTCCCTGAGCTTTATGCTATTGTGGCTCTTGCTGCTACTTTCTTGATGGGTAGTGCAATTGCATAAGTGAGGATATAATCATTAATACAAAACAAAAAAAGCTTCCCTATTAAGAGAAGCTTTTTTGTTGTATATATACGAATTACTTTATTTACGGCTGCTTAATGTAGGTTCCGCCAACAGTCTCACCATAAATCTCGTTTGTATTTGCATCATATTTTGATGAATATGTTCGGTCTTTATTAGTAAAGTATATCACAGTAGATCCGTCTGCCACTTTAACTTTATATTGTCCTTTGTCTTCGGTATAGACGGCAACATGATTGACATCTTCTAGTACAATCACATAGTCTTTAGATGAAATAAATTTTAAAGCATAGTAGTACTGTTCGTCTTTGAATATGTCGGGTATTGATTCAGCCTCCATGTTGATTTTATATTTCCAAGTAGTGCCTGCAAATATATTAAGTGTGTCTTCTTTCTCACAGCTTACAAGCGTGAGTAGAATAACTGAGATAAAAAGTAAATGGATTTTTCTCATTGTTTGATAGTCTTATATTTAATGTTTCAGAATAAGAATGTAAAGGCTTAGAAATTATTGGAACTAATTATATATCTTCCGAATAATTTAATCTGTCAAATCCTATATCGTTGAATGATACGGGATCTTCTATTGGCTCGATGTGTGAAGTTACGGTTATGTTTGCATTATCAAACATCTGTTCGATGTGTTGTTCTATTGCTTCAGCACAATCGTGTCCCTTCTTCACTGTCCAGTTGCCAGGAACTAGTAGATGGAATGTGATGAACTTTCTATATCCTGCCTCTCGCGTGAGTAACGAATGGTATTCGATGTTACGTTCCACTAATGACTCTAAGTATTCCACAATCTGTTGCTGTTCCTCTTTTGGAATAGCGGCGTCCATAAGTTCGCTAGTAGATCTGCTTATAAGCTTAAAGCCTATGAAAACAATATATAGTGCAACTAATATTGCAATGATGGGGTCGAGGAAATATAATCCCGTTATCTTAACTAATATCACACCAATAATAACGCCAACTGAAGTAAGAACGTCGGATAAGAGGTGTTTGCCATCAGCTTCTAGAATAATTGAATTGTACTTCTTTCCTTTCTTTGATAGTGTGTAGCCAACTATAAGATTTATCAAAGCTGCTGCACCTGAAAGTAATGTACCCATGCCTATATTTTCTAAAGGCTCGGGATTAAATATCTTAGGAATAGATGAGTATATGATGCTGGAGGCGGCTACAAGAATTAATGCTCCTTCGAGTGCGCTTGAAAAGTATTGAGCTTTGCCGTGACCAAACTCATGTTTTTCGTCGGCTGGTTTTTGTGATAAGTGTAGAAGAACTAGTGCTATTACTGCTGCAAATAGGTTTACTAATGATTCGAGTGCATCTGAGAAAAAACCCATTGATCCTGTTTCGAAGTATGCTGCAAACTTTAGTGCTATGGTGGCAAGTGCTGCAACTATCGAAAGGTACAAAAACCTTTTAACTGATTGAGACCTCATTATGATTGATAATATTTGAAATACAAAAATAGTGATAATTCGTCAGTTTTCTCTATCAATGTGCTTTTGATTACATTTGACTTCTGATGTTTTAAATAATATTGATGTAAAGTAGTAGGTGTTTGAAATATTTTTTGCAACTTTGAGTGTTGTTCGTTTGATATTTATGTTTTAACCTTTTAATTTTAAGATCGGATAGTGGAACGAAAGATAATACATATTGATATGGATGCTTTTTATGCATCTATTGAACAGAGAGATAATCCTGAACTGCGTGGCAAACCTCTTGCTGTGGGGTATGGCGGTAAGCGTGGTGTGGTGGCAGCTGCTAGTTACGAAGCGCGACGATATGGAGTTCATTCGGCAATGGCTTCGGTGACGGCTTTGCGGAAATGTCCGCATCTCAATTTTGTTCTCCCCCGATTTGATGTCTATAAGTCTGTTTCATCTCAAATAATGCAAATATTTCGCGAATACACTGCTATTGTTGAGCCTTTATCGCTTGATGAGGCATATCTTGATGTAACAGTTAACCATAAGAAAATGCGATCTGCTACAATGATTGCTAAAGAGATAAGACAAAAGATATATAACCAAACTAGGCTTACTGCCTCTGCTGGTGTTTCATATAATAAGTTTTTGGCTAAAATTGCATCTGATTTACAAAAACCAAATGGTCTCTCGGTGATAACTCCTGATAAGGCTGAGGCTTTTTTGGAAGGACTTAAAATTGAGAAGTTTTATGGTGTGGGCAGAGTTACTGCTCAGAAGATGCACGATTTAGGGATTCGCACGGGAGCAGATCTTAAAAAGTTTTCTGAAATAGATTTAGCCCATAATTTTGGTAAGCAAGGCTCTATGTTTTATTATTTTGTGCGAGGGATTGATGATAGGGAAGTAGAATCGGAATCTGTAAGAAAATCGCTAGGCTCGGAAGAGACCTTCTCGGATGATTTGCATGAAATGGTGGATTTGCTTGCAGCGCTGGATGAAATAGCAAGAGAGGTGACACGACGTGCCGATAAGCGCAAGTTTTATGCAAAAACATTAACGCTTAAGGTGAAATATGCCGATTTTGAGATAATAACACGTAGCAAAACTGTTAGTAATTTTATTCGTACCTATGATCAATTGTTTGATTTAGGAAAGGAATTGTTGCTGAATGTGGATGATATAGAGCTGCGAAAAGTTAGACTACTAGGTCTTACTCTCAAGAATCCAGATGTAAATATTGACTCAAATCTACCAGTGCAATTAGCTTTTAATTTTAAAGAATAAACTGCTCTGGGTGTTTTGCTGTAATTCCTTTAAATTTTGATTTAATCTCTATTATGTCTTTTTTATAATCTCCAGTAGGTTCAAATTCGCCTAAGTATATTGCCTCTTTCTTGCCATAATCTAGGCCTACAAGCATAATTGGCACTTGTGCTTTTAATGCAATGAAATAGAATCCTTTTTTCCATTCTGCATTTGGTTTTCTTGTTCCCTCTGGTGTAATGGCTAGTTGTAGTTTTTCATGCTTGGCAAATTCTGCTGCTAAGATATCTGTTGTGGAGCCTTTTTTACTTCTTTCAACAGGTACTCCGCCAATGTTTTTGAAGAATAAATTAAATGGAAAGACAAACCATTCTTTCTTGATCAGAAAGTTGGCAGTACGACCAAGTGATGAGTATGCTAACTTGCCAACAATAAAATCCCAGTTGCTAGTGTGTGGTGCTATTGCTATTATGCATTTGTCAGGATTGGGATATTTGTTTACCACTTTCCAGCCCATGACTTTATTAAATAAAAACTTGCTTATACTTTTCATATTAGGTTTTGTTGTGCTGCTATTTTTATAACGTTATTCGAATGTCTCAAGTTCAATCATAAGTTGTTCCCATTCCTCCACAACTTTTTCTAGTTTGCTTTTTGTTTCAGTGTATGTGTTTATCAATTCAAGGTTTGTGGCTCCTTCGGGTGTAGAAAGTTTCGATTCTATGGAGATAATCTTCTCCTCCAATGCTTCGATATTTTGTTCAGCATCTTCTAATTGCCTCTCTATTCTACGCTTTTGCTTGTTAAGCTCTCTCTGTTGTTGGTATGATAGTTTATTGTCGCTGTTGGGTTGCTCCTTAGTATCACTATCATTGTTTTTTGCAGTTTGTGTAGAAGCTTCTAATTGTTGTAGTGTGTCGAGCTTTTTCTTAGCAAGGAAGTCATAAATGCCACCAAGATTTTCCACAACCTTGCCCCCACCAAATTCATATACCTTTGTTACAAGTCCATCAAGAAAATCACGGTCGTGCGATACAATAATAGCTGTTCCCTCAAAATCATTTATTGCCTTCTTCAACACCTCTTTTGATGCCATATCTAGGTGATTGGTAGGCTCATCGAGAATTAATAGATTGACAGGCTCAAGCAGTAGTCTAATCATTGCTAATCTTCCACGTTCTCCACCCGAAAGAACACTCACTTTTTTATCGGAAGCCTCTCCACCAAACATAAAGGCACCCAGTATGTCGCGTATCTTTGTGCGGATATCGCCAACTGCTACATTATCGATAGATTCGAATACGGTTAGATTGTCATCAAGCAGTTGGGCTTGATTTTGAGCAAAGTATCCAATCTTGACATTGTGCCCAAGTTCCAGCTTGCCACCATAATCTATTTCATTCATGATGCACTTAACGAGGGTTGATTTCCCCTCACCATTCTTGCCAACAAATGCTACTTTCTCTCCTCTTTCAATGGTGAATGTTACATTATCGAAAACAAGATGATTGCCATAGCTCTTTGATACATTATCCATAATGATGGGGTAGGAGCCAGAACGAGGAGCAGGAGGGAACTTTAGATTTAGTCGTGAATTATCTACTTCATCAATTTCTATTCGAGTTATTTTTTCCAGTTGTTTAATTCGCGATTGCACCTGATTGGCCTTGCTAGCTTGATATCTAAATCTATCGATAAAGTCTTCAGTTTCCTTAATCTGCTTTTGCTGATTCTCAAATGCTCTTTGTTGTTGCTCACGTCGCTCCTTACGGAGTTCTACATACTTCGAATAGTTTACTTTATAATCATGCGAATCTCCTAGCACTATCTCGATAGTTCGATTGGTAACAGCATCCAAAAATGCTCTATCGTGCGACACAAGCATCACTGCATTTGAGTGACTAGTGAGGAAGTTTTCGAGCCATTGAATAGACTCAATATCTAGGTGGTTGGTAGGCTCATCTAATAGCAATACATCGTGATTTTGCAGTAGTAGTTTTGCTAATTCAATACGCATTCTCCATCCACCACTAAATTCACTAGTGGGTCTATCAAAATCGCTATTCTTAAACCCCAGTCCAAGTAGTGTTTTCTCTACCTCACCTTCAAAATCATGTATGCCCGACATTTGCAATAGCTCTTGCATATCAGCTACACGTTGAATAATGTTTTGATAGTCGTCCGATTCGTAGTCGGTTCGCTCTATAAGCTGATTGTTGAGATTTTCCAGCTCTTTCTCCATTTTTTGAAGATGTTCAAAAGCGAGTGAAGCCTCTTCACGAACTGTTAGATTGTCGTTCAGAGTCATCTGCTGTGGCAAATAGCCAATAGAAGTGCCTTTTGGGAAAGAGACACTACCACTAGAGGGCTGAATCAGTCCACTCATTATTTTTAGTAGAGTTGACTTGCCAGCTCCATTTTTCCCGGCAAGAGCTACACGTTCGTTTTTATTTAAAACAAACGAAATCTCATCTAAAAGAGTAAAGGCACCAAATTGAACTGTAAGATTATCTATTGATAGCATTCTGTTTCCTTAATTCAAGTCTAAAGATGTGAGTTTTGCAACAAGCTGGTCGGTAGTAAGCGCATTTTGCTCACCTGTTTTCATGTTTTTGAGCATAACTACACCCTCTTTTATTTCGTTTTCGCCCACTATTGCCACATACGGTATGTGGTTATTGTCAGCATATGTCATTTGCTTTTTCATTTTTGCTGTGTCGGGATACATCTCAGTTCTAATACCCTTTTGACGTAATGCAGATACTATGGGTAAAATATGTAAAGCCTCCTTATCGCCAAAGTTCACAAACAGAATATCTGTAGCATGGCTAAAGCTGTCTGGGTATAAATCTAATTGATTAAGTACGTCGTAGATACGATCGGCACCGAATGATATGCCCACACCTGATACACCTGGCATGCCAAATATTCCAGTTAGGTTGTCATATCTACCACCACCTGTGATGCTGCCTATCTCTACATCTAAAGCTTTTACTTCGATTATAGCCCCAGTATAGTAGTTTAAGCCACGTGCAAGAGTAAGATCTAACTCCACTTGGCAGTTGATATTTATCAAGTTGATAGTGTTGAAGATAAACTCCATCTCCTCCACACCCTCAATTCCTATTTTGGATGATGAAAGAACTTGACGCATGGTTGCAAATTTATCTTCGATGCTACCGCTTAAGTTGATGATAGGTTGTAGCTTGTCGATAGCTTCAGATGAAACTCCCTTTGATGCGAGCTCTTCGTTTACTTTATCAATACCAATTTTATCAAGCTTATCAATTGCCACGGTGATGTCCACAATTTTATCAGCTTCGCCAATTACTTCTGCAATTCCTGTAAGTATTTTGCGGTTGTTGAGCTTTATGGAAACACGTATGTTTAATCTCTTAAATACTTCGTCAATAATCTGAACCAATTCCACCTCATTGAGTAATGAGTCTGAACCCACCACATCGGCATCACATTGAAAAAACTCTCTATATCGTCCTCGTTGTGGTCTGTCGGCACGCCACACAGGTTGTATCTGATATCTTTTAAATGGGAATGTTATTTCATTTCGGTGCATAACCACGTAGCGCGCAAAAGGCACAGTAAGGTCATATCTCAAACCTCGCTCCGAAATCTTAGTGGCCGTTTTAGCTGGGTTTGCCTCCTCTAAATCAGTATTACTAATTTTTGAAAGGTAGTCTCCTGAGTTTAATATTTTAAATAGAAGTTTGTCACCCTCTTCGCCATACTTACCCATTAGGGTCGACAAATTTTCCATTGCTGGTGTTTCAATTTGTCTGTATCCGTATAGTTTGTAAACTTCTTTAATCGTATCGAAAATATAATTGCGTTTCGCCATCTCCTCGGGCGAAAAGTCCCTTGTCCCTTTGGGTATAGAAGGTTTTTGCATCTCTATTATTTTTTTATTTGATTTGGATGCAAAGATAATGAAATTCTGTTAGTGTTGGGGTATAGGGTGTAAGCTATAAATCAATAAGTCATAGGCCAAACTCCCTGATGATTGTTTTTTGCACTCTCATAGTGCAGAAATTGCTATAATTTGCACTGTGAGAGTGCAAATTATAGCTAAAAGCAAATGGATATGGTTGAAAACTTATAACAAATTACTTGCAAGTTCTGACAGCTCACTTCTTTCACCTTTAATCAGATTGACATGAGCAAATACATTTTGTCCTTTCATGCGGTCAATCATATATGCCAATCCATTTGATTGAGCATCAAGATAAGGTTGGTCAATTTGTTGTAAGTCACCCGTGAATACCATTTTTGTGTTTTCGCCAGCTCGAGTTATGATTGTTTTAACTTCGTGGGGAGTAAGGTTTTGCGCCTCGTCCACAATACAGTATGTGTCGCTCAAACTTCTACCTCTAATAAATGCGAGTGCTTCGATAGCAAGCTTGCCCGAATCTTCCATTTCCAGCAGATTTCGATAATCGTTGCTACCACGACCCACTTGAGTTTTAATTACATTTAGGTTGTCAAAAAGAGGTTGCATATATGGTCCAACTTTCTGTTTTTCATCCCCGGGTAGAAATCCTAAATCTTTGTTGGACAATGATACAATAGGCCTTGCTAAAAGTATTTGATTAAACTCCTTACTCTGCTTGAGAGCAGCAGCTAATGCCAGCAATGTTTTCCCAGTTCCTGCTTTCCCTGTTATTGCCACAAGCTTCACATCTGGATCATTTAGGATATCAAGAGCAAATGTTTGCTCAGCATTTCGTGGGCTGATGCCATAATTGTTGTCTTTCTTTACGTGTATTATTTTATTCGAAAAGGGATTGAATCGGGCCAAAACACTATTTCTTTCACTCTTCAAAATAAAGGTTTCGTTGGCAACAATTGAATCTTTAAATTCAAATAAATCAATATCAACACCTTCTTGGTTGGCATATATCTCATCAATCAAATCACCATCTATTCCTTCAAACTCAAGTTCGCCCTTGTCGAAAATATCAATGTTGGTTACCTTATCGCTTATGTAATCTTCAACCACTATCCCTAACGAGCGAGCTTTCATTCTTAGGTTTATATCCTTTGTTATGAGTATTGTACTAATATTAGGCATCTTTTCCATAATGCTTATCACAGTTGATAGTATTCTATTGTCGGGCTTCTTCTCAGGAAAAGACTCTTCAATTTTGGGATGTGTTTTTGAGCTATTTACAATATATAGTTTACCTCGACCCTCGCCCAGACTTGCTCCATTTTTAAAAAGGTTGTCATCAGTTATTTCGTCCAGTTCCCTAATGAATTCTCTTGCATTAAAGTTGATTTGATCATTTCCTTTTTTAAATTTGTCAAGCTCCTCAAGTACTACAAATGGTATATAAATATCATTCTCTTCGAAAT
>CAYTQG010000046.1:0-18577 GCA_964439965.1 uncultured Proteiniphilum sp. | reverse complement strand
ATTTGCAAACTGATTGTTTGATATGCATTTTTATTAACAATTAATCGTCATGTATCTGTATTGTTCATATCATATAGTGGTCTATATCACATGTTGTAATCAAACTAACCAGTATTTTCAAGGTCCCTTTTTTCTTTCCCATTCATTTTAATTACATTTGTATCAAAATATAATAGAAAATGAGCACTCCATTAGCTGAAAGATTACGCCCCCAAAACTTAGATGAATATATCGGTCAGAAGCACCTTGTAGGCAAGGGGGCTGTATTGCGACGTATGATTGATTCGGGTAGAATTCCATCAATAATACTGTGGGGACCACCTGGAGTGGGTAAAACTACGTTGGCTAATATTATTGCAAATACTATCGACACCCCTTTCTATAAACTGAGTGCTGTAAACTCAGGTGTAAAGGATGTGCGTGATGTTATTGAGAAAGCTAAGAGTAATCGCTTTTTTAATAATGCAGCTCCAATACTGTTTATTGATGAGGTGCATAGGTTTAGTAAATCGCAACAAGACTCGTTGCTTCATGCTGTTGAAACTGGTACTGTGACCCTGATAGGAGCCACTACCGAAAATCCATCGTTTGAGGTTATACGCCCACTACTTTCTCGTTGTCAGGTATATGTACTTAAGGAAATGAACAAGAGTGATCTTGAGGAGTTGTTGCAAAGGGCAATAAAGGAAGATATAGTACTAAGAGATAAGAATATTGTAGTAGAAGAGACCGATGCAATGTTTAGATTCTCAGGCGGAGATGCACGTAAGCTATTAAATATTATCGACTTGATAGTGACTGCCCATGAAGGTGAGGATACAATAGTTATTACAGATAAAGATGTTACAGAGCGACTGCAAGAAAATCCTGCTGCCTATGATAAGGGTGGTGAGATGCATTATGATATTATATCTGCCTTTATTAAATCAATTAGAGGTAGTGACCCCGATGCCGCTATTTATTGGTTGGCCAGAATGGTGGCGGGAGGCGAAGACCCCAAGTTTATAGCACGCCGCTTAGTTATCTCGGCTGCTGAGGATATTGGTCTTGCCAATCCTAATGCATTGCTATTAGCAAATGCTTGCTTTGAATCGTTGCAGAAAATTGGTTGGCCTGAAGGCAGGATAGTGCTTGCTGAAACCACTATTTATTTAGCTACCTCACCAAAGAGTAATTCGGCTTATTTGGCAATTGATAAAGCTATTGCTAAAGTAAATGAGACGGGCAACTTGCCAGTGCCGCTACACCTTCGTAATGCTCCTACAAACTTGATGAGAGAGCTTGACTATGGTAAGGAGTACAAATATTCACATGATTATGAGAACAACTTTGTGAAGCAGGAGTATATGCCCAAAGAGCTATTGAATAATAAGTTTTGGGATGCCCAAGGCAATTCAGCTGAAATTAGAATGAAAGAGCTGATGGATAAGCTATGGGGCAAGTAGGTGACAATAGTTAATGACCAAACTAATACCAATTTCCACCCCTATCATATGGTGAATTTCGTTGCTCATACTTTAAGTCTTGCAATAGTGATGCATTTGCACGTATTACGAAGTTGTAAGACTTGTATGGCCCAATCGGAATAAAGCTTGCAGACATGCTCCAACAGTGCAGGTTTCGGGTTAGAGACATATTGATGCTAGTAAACTTATTAAGATCGAAGTTGTAGTCTGTATTGAATGTTAAGTTCCAATTCTTTGTTGGTTGCAAGGCACCACTCAATCCTAAGCTATGCGTTAGCATACCAGGGTACTCCATTTTCTCTCTGTTGAAGTTGCTACGGTCATAGCTATATCTAACAGAATAGTTGAAAGAAAGGTTCCATTGTATCTCATTTTTAAGATACCCATCATCGTCAAACTCACCATAGGAATTATCACCAGTGTCAAAAACACTTCTTCCACCCCCAGATTCATGAGGGTTTCGGCCAATAGTCCCATCATCAACAGGTGGTACATTGCCATCACCATCATCATCCTTGCCACTCTTCTCTTTTTTGGAAAATAGTGTTTTGAAAGTATTTTGATTTATAGAGTATGAAAATGATGTTCCAGTGCTCTGAAGTTTACCAAACCCTTTTCCATTTAATATTCTAAGCTTATCTACCGCAACTGGCTGATCGTTCTTATCTAACTCATAAATATAAGGGTCCCAGGTTGCGTTTAGACTCAGAGTGTATGATTTTGTGAATTTCAATCGAATGTTTGTATTAATCATACTCCACTTCATTGAGTCGGCCATCAAGTTATTGCTAAAATTAATACCTAAATCGTCGATTAAGCTAATTTTCTTGTAGCCTGTGGAATCGCTCTCGCTTCTAACTTTCATCTCAAGATTGTTTTTGAATGAGAAGTTAATACTTCCACTCTTTCCCTTAGATGCAGTACCAAACATCATTCGCGAATAGGGTGAGTAGGTATATTCTACATCATCTCCGTATTCATTTCGGTAGCTGTATGTTTCATAGAACCCATACTTAGGATCACCAAAATCGGGGCGATAGCTAAAACTAATACTTGGAGAGAATACGTGACGAATAGCTTGAACTTTATTGCCAAACACCTTCCATGGGGTGTACATACCATATAGCTTGGTGTCGGCACTAATAGCTGTACTATAGTCATACACTCTATTGAAACCATTGATAGTATCCACTACAACATTTTGTCTAGCCATTGGGTCCCATGCCTCTTTTACAGCTCCAGTGTACCAGCGCTCGGTGTATGTGAAAGATGGAGATATCTGAATAACATTAAATAGTGAGAATGTTGTACTAATTGGAATGTTGTGCTTCATTCCGTTTTGCCAATCTTTCACTAGATTTGAGTTGAAAAACTTATCCTCTTTGGTGTGAATGGAGTTTCTAAACTCGCCCGAATAGCTCATTGATATTTTCTCATACCACTTCTCAGCACCAACAGCTTTTTTACGCTTAAAAGGATATATCCTGCTCATGTTGACAGACAAGTTAGGCAATGTAGCAGAGATAGTTGAGTCTCTTGAAACTTGGTTTATATTCATCGATGCCGAAAGGCTCCATGGCGATTCGGGGAAGCGTTGGGTTAGGTTGACACTAGAACTCTTTGTATTGTTTGATGATTCGGGACGATATAAACTGTTAAGGTCGTTCATGTTTGCGCGACTTGTTGAGAAGTTTACGCTTGCCGAAAGTGTTCTATACATATTGGCCTTAGGGTCCTGCGAGTGTGTCCAGTTTATCTTGAAGTCTTTCGATACAGAGTATGCACCAGGTATATTCAAATCCTTTAATGATTTGTCTCCTATTACCGTATTTAAATAGTTAGCATTGAAGCTACCTGAGTATTTGTATCTCTTTCTGTATGTTGATCTTGCACTTAACCCCCATGACCCTTTAGTGTATATTTCGCCAGTAAGGGCTAAGTCAACATAATCATTTATAGCAAAATAATATCCACCATTATGTAGATAAAATCCTCGTTCCATTTCATCGCCATATGATGGCATAATGATACCTGAGGAATAGCTTTGAGTGAAAGGGAAGAATGCAAAAGGCAGAACAACCGGGAATAGTGGCACATCGGCTACTACTAGCCATGCAGGGCCAGTTACAACATCCTTTCCTGGGCGCACCTTTGCCTTTGAGAGATTAATATAGAAGTGGGGGTGATCGTGTAGGTCGCAAGTTGTATATTTTGCATTGACCATGTAGAATGAGTTGTCTGCATTCTTTTTAGCGGTGTTTGCAACAATATGTCCCTCTCCCTCTTGTGTGATTACGTTTGAAATAAATGCCTTGCCGGTTTCAAAGTTATAGGTAACCTTTTTCATTTCATACTCTTCACTACCTTGAGTGAAAACTGGGTGGCCATACTCTACTCCCAGTGAGTCAACACCAAATGTAGATGATATAAGGCTACTATCAAGATTGGCAGTGATATACTCTCCCTTGATATTTAAATCACCATATTTCACATCAGCCTCACCATAAAGGTATCCCATATTTCCTTTAGTGAAAACAATAGAGTCTTGTGCTGTGTAATGAACTGCTACATCAAGTTTCTCTTTTGGTTGCTCTACTTCTATTGAGTCCTTAGATAATGAAATACTATCCATCGCTAATGAATCTAGTCTCAAGCTATCAGATGGAGTAAGTGTTAGCGAGTCGCTTGTAATTGCCTCAATATCTATAGAGTCTTTGAGCTCTGTGACTATACTATCAGTAAGCTTAGGTTTTGAAACAGTAGTGGTATCCCTTTCTCTTTGTGGTTTAGCTGTAGTGCTATCTTTAGGTAGGGGCACTACTTCCTCTGTTGCATCAACTGGCGGCATTATTCCAGCTCTTTTTACTGAAGAGCACTGAATAAGCACAATAGATGCAATAATGATTGATATATTTCGAAAGAGTTGCTTCATTTAGAAAAGCCTGCTGAGTTTGGTTTCAGGGCACAAAACTAATGAAATAAGATATAACAACGAGTGTAAAAATTAAAAATAATACTTAACTGCATCTGTTTAGACCTTTTATAGATTGATAACTGAGGAAATGCAACTACTTTAGGCTCTCAACTAATAGTTTTCTAAATGAGTTATAGTTTGTATCGGTTTTGATAGTTTGTTTTTTGCCATTCATATAACTAGCCAAGCCCTTAGGAATCTCGATTGATTTATTAATACTCCTTTCAACAACATCCTTAAACTTAGCAGGGTGGGCTGTGACCAAAAATACTGATGTCTCGCCATCCTTCATGCTATCTTTAGCTGCTAAATATCCACACGCTCCATGTGGATCGAGTAGGTAGCCTTTTTTATTGAATACCTCTTTAATACATTCCTCAATCTCCTTGTCGCTATATCTGAAAGATGAAATATCTGAGGTTATATTATCATATAAGTGTTTGTAAAGATCTAGAATTCTGGCAAAATTGCTTGGGTCGCCCACATCCATAGCGTTTGCTATTGTTTGTACTGATGGGCGCGCCTTATAATCACCAGTTTGTAGATATTTATGGAAAACATCATTTTCGTTGTTAGCAGCAATAAATTTCTTAATAGGTAATCCCATATGCTTAGCAAATAACCCTGCAGTCAGATTTCCAAGATTTCCACTTGGTACAGAGATTATCACATCATTATTTATATTTTTATTAATGAGTTGCGCATAGGCATAAAAATAGTAGAATGACTGAGGCAAAAATCGTGCAACATTGATAGAGTTAGCTGAGGTGAGATTCATTTTGTTGTTTAGTTCGTCATCCAAAAATGCAGATTTAACTAGTGCTTGACAGTCATCAAAGGTGCCATCAACCTCAATGGCAGTTATGTTTTGGCCAAGTGTTGTGAACTGCGCCTCCTGAATATCACTAACCTTTCCTGAAGGATATAGGACAAATACCTTTACGCCTTTTACACCCAGAAATCCATTTGCAACGGCACTGCCTGTGTCGCCAGAAGTTGCAACTAACACATTGATTGTGTCTTGCTCTTGCTCTTTTGCAAAGTGTGATAACATACGAGCCATAAACCTAGCTCCTACGTCTTTGAAAGCAAATGTAGGGCCATGAAATAGTTCTAAGGCAAATATGTTTTTATCAACTTCAACTAATGGTATATCGAAGTTAAGGGTCTCCTCTGTGATTAAGTCGAGACTTTCTCTATCAATGTCCTCACCAAAAAATGAATATGCAACCGTTTTTGCAATTTCCTGCAAACTAAAGTGTGATATATTATTGAAAAAGCTTACTGGTAATTCTTCTATTCTCTCAGGCATGTATAGCCCTTTGTCGGGTGCTAATCCTTTTACCACTGCTTGTTTTAACGAGGTAACCTCACTTCTATTATTGGTGCTATAGTATTTCATATCTGTAATTTCTAAAAGTTTAAATCGAAAAGAGTTTTCATAAACTCATCCTTCTCGAGTAGCCCATAAGCTCCTTGTTTAGCAGATAGTTCGTCATAAGATGTAACATTATCGGGAATAATGCTCCTATGATAAATTAAAAAGGGGATAGGATCGCGAGTATGTGTTCTAATTGCACATGGGGTAGGGTGGTCTGGCAAAACTGCTATTTTAACCTCTTCATCCCACTTGCTAACCTCTTTATAAATTGGTTCTATTATTCTGGAATCTAAATATTCAATTGTTTTTATTTTAAGAGGTACATCGCCTTCATGACCAGCTTCATCACTAGCTTCAATATGTAGAAAAACAAAGTCATTTTCCTTTAATGCATTTAGTGCTGCCTTTGCTTTACCCTCATAGTTGGTATCGTATAGACCAGTTGCCCCATCTACAAGTACTACTTTTAGTCCTGCATATACAGCAATACCTCTTATTAAATCGACTGCCGATATAGCAACCCCACTTTTAATTGGAAACATATCACTCAAGTGATCCATTTGTGGTCGGTATCCTTGAGACCATGGCCAAATGCTATTAGCAGGGTCTTTGCCTTCGGCAATTCGTTTTTTGTTTATAGGGTGATTCGCTAGAATATCTTGTGAGCGGTAAATTAGTTCGTTCAATGCCTCGGTAGTTTCTTTACCACTATCAGAAGTGTATTTTACAAGATGTGGCTTGAAAGGTGTTTCAGGGATATCATGGGGTGGTCTGCAATATATATCTTTACTCCCCCCCTTCATTTTTAAAACATGACGATATGAGACTCCAGTGTGGAAACTAAATATATCATCACCAAGCTTTTCGTTTAGATAGGATATCAAAATGTGAGCTTCCTCTGTTGATATATGTCCTGCAGAGTGGTTTTTAAGGAGCTCACCGTTAACGCATACAAGGTTGCAACGCATTGCCAGTTCGCCTGGCAATACGTCAACCCCAATACTTGCGGCTTCAAGAACTCCACGCCCCTCATAAACTTTAGGTACATCATAGCCTAGAACTGACATGTTGGCTATTTCACTTCCTGGGGCCATATTGGGAGGAATTGTATCTAGAAGTCCATTCCGTCCCATCTTTGCAAGTAGATCCATATATGGAGTCTTTGCAAATTGTAGTGGCGTTTTGTTGCCCAATTCGGCAACGGGCTCGTCAGCCATCCCATCGCCAAGAATGATTATATACTTCATACTATTGGCATATTAAAGGGTTATAAAATTTGATAGTAGAAAATTACTACCTAATATTTGCTATTGATATGATATCAGAGAAGACGCCAGCAGCTGTAACGCTTGCACCTGCTCCATATCCTTTTATTACCATCGGATACTCGTTGTATCTCTGAGTGGTAATCATTATTATATTGTTACTTCCTTCTAAATCATAGAAAGGGTGTCCTTTTTCAACTTCGCGTAGCCCTACCTCGCAAGCTCCTTCGTTGTATGTTGCAACAAATCTTAGCTTCTTATCCTCTTTTTCGAGTTGCTTACGCCTTTCTTCAAACGATGCATCCATTTCGGAAATAGTTTTCCAAAACTCATCAAGAGTGCCATCGAAGTATTTTTGTGGGATAAATAGGTTCTTGACAACATTGTCTTGCTCTATTTTAGCACCAGCTTCTCGTGATAGAATAACCAATTTACGAGTTACATCAAGTCCGCTTAAATCAATTCGTGGATCGGGTTCGGCAAACTGAGCATCAACTGCCATTTGTATAGCTTTGCTGAAAGGAATGTCGGCACTGAGGGTGTTGAAAATGTAGTTGAGCGTTCCTGAGAGAACAGCTTCTAATTTAATTATTTTATCGCCCGAGTTTGTCAATGAATTCATTGTGTTGATTATTGGCAAACCTGCACCCACGTTAGTTTCAAATAAAAACTTTACTCCAGCTTTTCTTGCTGAATCTTTTAGTGACTTGTATTGCTCGTAGTCCGAGGATGCTGCTATCTTGTTAGCTGTAACAACAGAAATATTTTTCGAAATAAAGTCTTTGTATAGTACCGATACCTTATCACTTGCAGTACAATCCACAAATACTGAGTTGAAAATATTCATCTTCAATATCTCGTCTCTTATAATTTCGGGAGAGCTCTTAATGCCATTATCCATTAGATTCTCGTAGTAACCTTCAAGCTCAATTCCTTTACGATTGAAAATTGCTTTTCTACCGTTGGCTATTCCTACTACATTTATTCGTAGTTGATTCTGATCTTTTAATGTTTGTTGCTGCTTCTTAATCTGGTTGAGTAGTTTACCGCCTACAGTTCCAGTGCCTACAACAAATAGATTGAGCACCTTGTATTGTGATAAGAAGAAGGAGTCGTGAATCACGTTCAATGCCTTCTTTAGCTCTGATTTGGCTATAACACATGATATATTAGTTTCTCCTGCTCCTTGCGAAAGGGCTACAATGCTAATACCGTTTCTGCCTAATGCTCCGAAAAATCTACCTGCGATACCTGGCACATGCTTCATGTTTTGCCCCACGATAGCTACTGTGGCAAGATCATATTCCACAATAATCTCATTGATGCTTCCCATCGCTATCTCTTCGGCAAACTCAGTACTTAATACCTTTTGAGACAAGGGCGCATCTTGTGAGCGGACTCCTATTGAGGTGCTATTTTCGGATGATGCTTGAGAAACAATAAATACACTGATACCATTGTCGGCTAAGGTTGTAAATATCCTTTTATTTACACCAATAACCCCCACCATGCCTAAACCTTGAATAGTTATAAGTGCCGTGTCGTTGATGGATGATATCCCCTTTATTATCTTACCATTCTTGGATGGTAGTATGTTTTTAATTAGTGTTCCCTGTGCCTCTTGCTTAAACGTGTTTCTTACATATATAGGTATGTTTTTGTGATAAACGGGGAATATGGTGGGTGGATAGATTACTTTTGCACCGAAGTTTGAAAGTTCTATTGCCTCTGTAAATGAAAGTTCGTTGATAACGTACGCTGAGCTAATGATTTTAGGGTCGGCCGTCATAAATCCGTCCACATCTGTCCATATTTCCAGCATTGAAGCATTCATGGCTGCAGCTATTATTGCGGCTGTGTAGTCGGAGCCACCGCGACCAAGATTAGTTATATCTCCTCCTTCATTGCTTGAGGATATAAAGCCTGGAATAACCGCAACTGTTTCGAAAGGAATCTGTGCAAATGTCTGCTGTATCAATTCATTCGATTTGTTTAAGTCGGGTATATGATGATCAAAGTGTTGATTTGTTTTGATAAACTCTGTTGAGTCATACAGCTGAGCATTATTTATTACTTTGCTTATGATTAATGAGGACAACCTTTCGCCATAACTTACAATTTTATCAGATGTTTTTTGTGACAAATCTCCTATTAGATACACCCCTCTAAGAATATTTCGCAAATCATCGAAAAGAAGTTGTGTGCTCTCTGTTAGTTCCTTCTTATCAAAATCTGTCTCTATAGAGTTATTGATAACATCCTCATGCTTTAATATAACCTCATCTAAAAGATTTTTGTAAGCCGAATTGCCATTTTGAGCAAAGTCTGCTGCAAGTAGCAATCTATCTGTTACCCCTCCTAGAGCTGACACAACAATTATGGTTGGTTCCTTTTCCTTTTCTACAATGTTTTTTACCAATTGTAGTCCCTTGGGTGTCTCCACCGAAGAGCCACCAAATTTCATAACTTTCATTTGAGTATGAATATTTTGTACCGTTATAATCTAAAGACGGTATAGTGTTTAATAAAAAAATAAAATGATTTTGTTTGGTAGCGTATAGTTTAAAAGATTATTAAACAACGCAATAAAGCGGACGTGAAAAAATTATACAACCCCCATGGGGGTCATATACATAGTAGTAGTGTAAGTGTATGTTGTAAACGTCTTTCGCATTATTTATTTAATGAATATGATGCAAAGATAGAGGAATAATTAATAAAAAGAAATAAAATGGTCCTTTTTTCAAACAAATGTTTATTTGAGGAATAGGTTATAGCTTTTTCTAGTTACAGATACATGAGAGTATCTGTAACTAGAAGTGTTATATATTACTCTGTTAGTTCTTTATCCAAAAAGTTGATACGGTTTTGCAACCATGATTTCATTTGTGATATCAACTCGCTGTATGTTGTGTTTTTTGTATTGGGTGTGGTATCGGCAATATTAAAGTTCTCAGCCTGAGATTTTTCAAGTTCCTTTGCCTTTGAATCTATATACTCAAGAATACTTTCTGCTTTTGGTTTCATTTCTTTCCATTGAGCATAGTATTTTTCTCTAAAGCTTGGAATTTCAAAGAATCTGCAAAAGAATTGTAGCCCCGCACGGTCGTCTCCTTGATATGCCCTATCGGCGTAAAATAATAAATCATTTCTAACAAAATATCTATCACCACCATTATAACCAAAGCCCCAATCAAAATCCCATAGTGGTCCCCATTTAATTTTACTATCTGCCTCTTTATATAAATATGTGCTCTTGGGGTGATGTAATTCTTGATTTCTTAATAGCTCATTTATTAGCATGAAATTGATTAGTGATCTCACATCAGTATATTGTTCGTAATCATCATTAGGAAAGTTGTCTCCATATAATGTTTTTTCAAACTCATGAATCGCATCTTTTATATAATCCATTTCGCTTTCATTAGATAGTTTAGGACCTTGTACCATAACTGGGAGCTTGAAATAATCACTTTCAAATTGATAATCTTCATCAAAATTGACATCAAGCTCTACTAAGAAACCACCATCAGTATTTATATCTACTCTTCCTTTTCCGGTTTCTTTTTGTTCTGTCATTTGATAGTTTCCTCTGTATCTTCCATTCACAAACAATTCAACATGAATAGATGAGTGATTAAACTCAAGGCCAAAGCGTCTGCCTAATTCAAATGCAATATCGTTCATCAAGAAAGTCGGGTCTTGATAGTTTGCAAGAAACACCCATTTCTTCGCTTTAGGCAATCCAAAAAGCGACGTTTTGGATGGAAAATCTACTCTGTATGGCTTTTTAGGCATACCCCATGTACTGTTTCCTCTTCCCCTGATAGTCATTTCTACATTGCTCATATCAAATTCTGACTGCTCAATATCAATAAGATTGAATGAGGCGGGCAGTTTAGTCTTTTTTTCAATTACTTCTTTATTGCCATCAATATAAATACTTACTACTGGCAAACCTGTGAACATTGGTCCCGAGGGAACAACTTTATAACTAATGTCAGAGTTGTCCTCCCCTTTAACAGTATAAATCAACTCCTCAAGAAATGATTGAGTGCTTTCTCCACTAGTTTGAAGTTCATTATTCACATATACTTCTCCCCTGAGATCAAAATCAACTATTAGATTCTTTACACTTCCTATCCATTCGTTAGTTCTGAATTTTATGGTTTTAGTATCCTCATCAATAGTGGCAATTATATCATTTTGTAAATTGTTTTTATCTGCTTTAATCACGAATGTTCTGTATGGCGCCTCCTTGCCTGCTTGTGTCACAGTAATTAAAGCCTTGTTGGCACCTTCTGCTTCAACTGTTAATGTGGTAGATCTATAGCTTTCGGTCTCATTGTTTTCCGCAACTGTAATTTTTATTTTATCATTATCGATTGATGCTTTGCACCAATTGTCAACCGATGATGATCTCACATTTACTATTTTGGCATTAGTGTAAAACTGAATATATTTCTCACTTGCACCGTTATGTGTGAATTCAACTTTTGTGTTCTCAACTTCAAGTGTGATTACATTTTCCTTATCACAGCTTGTAAAGCTTAATAATAATGTAAATAGTAGTACTACGTTTTTTAGATTCATTTTGTATAGCATTCAATTGTTGTTTTAATGGTTATAAAATAAAAAATGAATGAGCTTGTAATAAATAAAGTCTCATTCATTATATAAGTTTTGAAGATATTATGTGAGGACCCCTCTCGCTAAAAGATTCCAAATAGTTTTCTTCTCCTTTGGGGTTCAGGCAATGCACTTCTATTTGCCATCACTTGTAAAGCGTCTTCTCCTCTTACTGTTGCCTGCACTGCGTTGTAGATTACTCCCCAGTCTGGCAAACCACCTAGGTTTCTATCATCTATGAACATATCAACACCCAGTTTGCGCCCAGCTTTAGATCTATCTTCGCCCATGTAATTTTCATTTACCGCATAAAAATACAAACCCCTCTCAGCACAATAGTCAACTGCCTCTTGAAGTAAATCACCCTCGCGAACAGTCCATAAAATAAGCTTGTGGTTGTCCTTTTGAAGTTGTAGCAGTGTTTCTATTGCGAATGGAATAGGTTTGCCAATTGCTGGATAAGCGTGCTCAACAATAGTGCCATCAAAGTCAATTGCAATATTCATTTGTTTCCTTATCTATATTTGTTATGTGATTAAAAAGCAAAGATACAAAAAAGATTGACTGTGAGGTGATAAATAGCTATGGTTGTGTTTTTAGTATCTAATATTTTATTAAGTCTGAATTAAATAATTAACTTTGTTGAAGTTAAAATCTAAATCAATTAAAGTGATATGAGAACCTTATTACCACCACTTTTATCGCTATTCTTTTTTATTACTGCTTGCAGTACAAAGAGCGATCAGATATTTAATGGCAAGAATTTGTCGCAATGGGAGTTTGTTCTTGAGGATTCTTCAGTTCCCTCAGATCAAGTTTTTAGTGTAATCAATAATATGATTCATATTAAGGGCGAGCCATTAGGATATATGTACACAAAAAAACAATATCAGAACTATAATTTAGAGCTTGAGTATAGATGGGAGGGCGAAGCTACCAATAGCGGTGTGTTTTTGATTATCGAAGAACCCAAAAGTCCATTTCCAAAGGGGATAGAGTGCCAACTTATGTATCAAAACGCGGGCGACTTTGTATTGCTTGGCGGTTCGGATATGGAGGAGTATCAATTGCCAGATGGTGTGACGGAACGTCCTCAATTTCCTGTAGTGGAAAAGAACTCATCCTCATCCGAAAAACCTGTTGGAGAATGGAATAAAGTAGATATCTCAGTATATGAAGGAGTGATTGATGTATTTATTAACGGAGTACATCAAAATACCGGAACAAGTGTTGCCAAAATTGGACATATAGGATTGCAAAGCGAAGGCGGAGAGATATATTTTAGGAACATTGTTCTAAATGAAATTGATATTTAACGTTGGAAGACATTACAAAAACTAAATCGAAAAAACATAAACAGAGATTATTATGAAAACTACAGAAAAAGCACAAAAGTTTATTAGTCAAGAAGAGAAGTATGGAGCACACAATTATCATCCACTCCCCGTTGTTCTATCGCGTGGAATGGGTTGCTATGTATGGGATGTGGATGAGAAAAAGTATTATGATTTCTTATCAGCATATTCAGCAGTTAATCAAGGACACTGTCACCCCAAAATAGTGGAGGCTTTGATAATGCAAGCAGAAACTCTATGTCTCACTTCCCGAGCATTTTATAATGATAGTTTAGGACCATATGAAGAGTTTATGCACAACTACTTTGGCTACGATAAGTTATTGCCAATGAATACTGGTGCAGAGGCTGTGGAGACTGCCCTTAAGTTGGCTCGCAAGTGGGGCTATCTCAAAAAGGGAATTCCTGCAAATGAAGCTATAATTGTAGCTTGCGAAAGTAATTTTCATGGCCGCACAATTACCATTGTGTCCCTATCTACTGATGATAACGCAAGAGCCGACTATGGACCCTACACTCCAGGGATTGAAATAATACCATATAATAATGTAGATGCACTAAAAAAGATATTAGAAGAAAAGGGTGATAAGATTGCTGGCTTCTTAGTTGAGCCAATACAAGGCGAGGCAGGTGTTTTTGTGCCCGATGATGGATATTTGAAGCAAACATATGAGCTTTGCAAAAAGCACAACGTGTTGTTTATTGCTGATGAGGTTCAAACAGGAATAGCACGAACAGGTAAGCTATTGTGTTGCGATCATGAAGATGTTCGCCCCGACGTGGTTATTTTGGGCAAAGCCATTTCAGGTGGTGTTTTACCAGTATCGGCTGTTTTGGCTGATGATGATATTATGATGACAATAAGACCAGGACAACATGGGTCAACGTTTGGAGGCTTCCCGCTTGCCAATCGTGTGGCTACTGCTGCACTTGGGGTAGTAAAAGATGAAAGTCTGGCAGAAAAGGCAGAATACCTTGGTGAAATATTCCGAGATGAGATGAAGAAAATAGAGAGCCCCTATGTAAAGGAGGTTCGAGGTAAAGGATTACTCAATGCCGTGGTTATAGAACCCCACAATGGTAAAGAGGCATGGGATGTGTGTGTGGAAATGGCTGAAAATGGCCTTCTTGCCAAGCCTACTCACCAGCATATAATTCGTTTTGCACCACCTCTAATAATTTCTGAAGAAGAATTGCGTGATGCAATTGAGATAATTAAAAAGTCTATTAAGTCTCTTGAGTAGTAAACACTTCAATAATAGAATAGATATGCAAACAACATCCAGAATATTAATGGTCCGCCCGTATCGATTTGAGTTTAATGCGGAAACGGCAACAAACAATCAGTTTCAACAAAAAGATGACTCGCAAAATGTATCGCAAATGGCAATAAATGAGTTTGATGCCTTAGTCGAAACATTGCGCAGCAACGATATAGATGTTACCGTTGTGCAAGACACTCCAGAGCCGTGGACTCCTGATTCTATTTTTCCAAATAATTGGTTTTCGTCTCACATTGGTGGCGAACTAGTGCTATACTCAATGTTTGCCGAAAATAGACAAGCAGAGCGTAAGCAGGGGATACTACATCTGTTGCGCCGAAAAATGAATCATACTAAACTTATTGACTTGACTCATTGGGAAAATCAGGGTGAGTATCTTGAAGGAACGGGCAGTATGATTTTTGACAGAGTAAAGAATATTGCTTATGCTTGTCGCTCAGAAAGAACATCAGATAAGGTTTTTCAGGATTTCTGTGCAAAGATGGGCTTTGATGGTGTTTTGTTTGACGCTGTTGATAAGGATGGAAACCCAATTTATCACACCAATGTAATTATGGAAGTGGGTACTCAGGTTGCAATTATATGTTTAGAATCAATTAAGGATGATGATGAACGTAATAGGGTTGTAGCTAGACTCAATGAAACTGGTAAAATCATTATAGATATAACACTCGAGCAAGTAAATCATTTTGCAGGTAATATGATTGAACTAAAAAGTAGAAGTGGCAAACCTATAATGGTAATGTCAGAGTCGGCTCGGAAGGCATTAACTCCCGATCAGAAGCGAATTATATCTACATATAATAAAATAGTATCTTCTGATTTAAATGTTATCGAAAAGAATGGAGGGGGATCGGCTAGATGCATGATAGCTGAACTATTTTATTGATATGGAGTAAATAATAATGATAATGATGAAATATTCATAAAAAAATGTTTTCTTTGTTATAGTTTAATCAAAACAACCAATTAAAAAATCAAATTATTATGTCATTCAGATCAGAACTTAAAGAATTTTTGATGCGCGGTAGTGTCGTAGATATGGCCGTGGGTATCGTTGTAGGTGGTGCATTTGGCAAAATAGTATCATCTTTTGTTGATGATATTCTTATGCCGCTTATTGCAACAGTTATTGGTGAAGGGCAATTTAGCGATCTCAAAGTAATTCTCAAGCAAGCAGTTCTAGATGCAGAGGGAGCTGAGTTAGTTCCTGCTGTTACTTTCAATTATGGTTCGTTTATTCAAACTGTTGTTGATTTCTTGATTGTTGGTACTTCCATTTTCCTTGTTATCAAGGCTATGAATTCTATGAAGCGTAAGAAAGTTGAAGAGCCTGCAGCTCCAGAGCCAGCTCCAGAACCAACAAAAGAAGAGACCCTACTTACCGAAATTCGTGATTTGTTGAAGAAACAATAAAGTACATGTACTTATCTTATAAAAGTCAGAGCCATATACTTAGTTCTGACTTTTTTGTTATTATAAAAGAAGATTAGAAGTATAATAATTTTAATTACTATGAATTATCCCATTCTCATAATATCTTTATCAATAATCGGTGTTTTGTTTTTATTTTCTAGTTGTAAAACGTATTATATTCCTATCGAAAGCTTTAAAGAACAGTTTATGGAAATAGACTCAGAAGCCTTAGTACGTGTCAGAACACGTGGTCCTGCTGGAGATGTGTCTGAGTATTTAGCAAATCCTATTATAGATATTTATTGCGTTGATAAAAAAGGAAATCATACTGTATTAAAAAATGGTCCATCTATTGAGATTAGGTTTACCAAAGAGAATAATAAGCGCACTATCTTTTATTTTGATAGAGTTTTTCTTGAAGATTCTATTATTTACGGTGATGGTTCTCGTTTTATAAACTTTAAAAATAGCATTCCCATTGATGATATAAAGCTAATAGAGGTGCAAGATGGCAGGAAAAGGTTTAAATATGTAGATTAAGCTTCCAGTTGGGATAAGAGCTTATTAAACTATATATAATACAATAAAGAAAAAACCCCTAATAATCAAATGATTGTCAGGGGTTTTTGGTACTCGGAGCGGGACTTGAACCCGCACAACCTTAATGGTCACAAGATTTTAAGTCTTGCGTGTCTACCATTCCACCATCCGAGCATCCTTATATTTTGCAAAGCTTTTGCTTTGGGTAAACTGTCTAAATATACTGATCGAAATCATTATCGAAACTCGTTGTTTACTGATTTCGGGGTCAAAAGTACTATATTTTTTAGCAACTACAAACTCTTTTGATATATATTTTTTGTTTTTAATCTTAAATTGATTCATTGGTTGCCTCACTGGTGTGTACATTTATAAAACAAAAAAAGGAGTATCAAATGTGATACTCCTTTCTCAATCATAAATATAGTGTGATATATTATTTCACAATATCAAGAAGTTCAACATCAAAAATTAATGTTGAAAATGGTTTGATGCTTCCTGTATCTCTCGATCCATATGCAAGATCTGCAGGGATATATAGTTTCCATTTTGATCCTACAGGCATTAGCTGAAGTGCTTCAGTCCAACCAGAAATAACTTGCGTTACGCCAAATTGTGCTGGTTCGCCACGCTCTACGCTGCTGTCAAATACTTCGCCATCAATCAAAGTGCCATGATAGTGTACTTTAACTTGATCGCTTGATGTAGGAATATCTCCTGTTCCTTCTTTGATAATCTCATATTGTAGTCCGCTTGGTAGTGTCACCACACCTTCGCGTTTACCATTTTCAGCAAGAAACTCCTCGCCTTCTTTCACATTTTCGGTATATTGAGCTTTTAGTTCTTCGTCTCTTTTAGCTTGAGCTTTAGCTTGGTTCTCTTCAGATTTTGCTTGAATCAAAAGATTAGCTTCAGAAGTAGAAATAGCTGTTTTTTGGCTTTTCAAGCTACTGATTAATCCTGAAAGAAACTGATCGTTGTTTACTTTTGCATCTTCGCTACCCAAAACACCTTGAGCAAACTGAGGCATCATGTTTTTAGATATTTGATGTCCAATGCTCAAGCCTTGTGTGTATGCATCATCCGACTCGTTGTTCGAGTTGATAGCTGCTTTAAGACCTTTAATAAAGGCATCAAGTTTTGGAGCATTTGCTTTATTCAATGAGTCGATTTTAGTTTTCATCTCTTTTTGCAATGCAGGCTTGTCTGTTGAGTCTGCTGCTGCAATTCTCATTTCATACTCATATTTAATGTTTGTGGTACTTTCCATTACTCCATTTTGTTCAAGGAATTGGATAAGTCCGCCTTGATCCGCTAGATTTACTCCGTAAGCGTAAGAGATACTATCCACATCATTTTTCAATGATACAGAAGGTGCTGAGCTGCTTCCATTACACGAAATAAGTGCTAGTGCAAATGCTGCTACTAGACCAAATGATAAAATGTTCTTTTTTTTCATCTTCTTTTTATGATTTTATATTAATGATTATAATATACTTGATTCTTTATTATTATTCTATTCCAAGAAGCTCTACGTCAAATATCAAAGTGCTGTTAGGACCAATCATGTCGCCAGCTCCTTGCGCTCCGTATGCAAGATCAGATGGTACGAATAGTCTCCATTTTGATCCTATAGGCATAAGTTGTAATGCTTCCACCCATCCTCTGATTACTTGATTAACGCCGAAAACTGCTGGTTGACCTCTCTCTACTGAGCTATCAAATACACGGCCGTCTATCAATGTACCGTGGTAGTGGCATTTTACGCGATCGCTCTCGGTTGGTATAGCACCTTCTCCTTCTTGCAAAACTTCGTATTGAAGACCGCTAGGTAGAGTTACAACTCCTTCTTTTTTTGCATTCTCTTCCAAGAATTTAAGTCCAGCTTCAGAGTTAGCTTTTAGCTCTTCTTCTTGTTTTTTGCTGAAATATACTTGAATGTGCTCGTTTGCCTCTTGTGGGCTCATTTCTAATTCACTCTTGCTTAATACATCAGAAACTGCTTTGCTAAATACTTCTGCGTTTATATCACTTAATCCCGAATTAGCTAGGCTAGTTGCCATGCTCATTCCTAATGCATAACTTAATTTGTCCATCTTTTTTTATTATTGTTTTTTGAGTTTAACATGCAAAGTTACAATATTATAGCGAATTACATTGTCAAATCGGCCAAAATTCGAATACGTACTTTCAAGTTAACCAATACACAGTTGATTAATGAGATTTTTCGAATTAACTACGCTGCGCTACGTTACATCCTTTAGTCACG
>CAYTQG010000045.1:0-18675 GCA_964439965.1 uncultured Proteiniphilum sp. | reverse complement strand
AACTATTCTTTTATCATATTCCGAAGGGGCAGTGCCAAAAGAAGGATGTTTTTTTATTGATTTAAGACGTTGAGAGCTCGCCCAAGTTTATGCTTCATTGTAGTAAGAATGGGATTGGGGCATACAAGAATCAATATCGATTATCGAGGGTGGTGCTATGCAAAAGAAAGTATAACTTTTACTTCACCATGCAGAGGATAAGCGACAAACATATAACGCAAAATATAAAAAAAAGAGATACTAATTGTGATATGATAATAAGCTAATTGTGACGTTTTTATTTTTTTGTATCTAATTAGTCGTGATTTTGTTCAAATAGGATTAAATTTGTGGTCTAAATTTTAAAGCACAAATGAGTGACATCTTAAAACACGAGTGCGGTATTGCAATGATAAGATTGCTAAAGCCACTCGATTATTATCACAAAAAGTATGGAACCTGGCAATATGGTTTAGATAAGCTATATCTGCTAATGGAGAAACAACACAATCGCGGTCAGGAAGGTGCCGGACTGGGAGCTGTGAAATTAGATGCTGCACCAGGAAACGAATATATATTTAGAGAAAGAGCCTTAGGCTCGGGGGCTATTACTGAGATTTTTGACAAAGTGCACGAATCGTATAGCCGATTTACACCAGAACAACTGGAGGATGTGGAGTTTGCAAAACGAACCATCCCATACGCTGCTGAGCTGTTTTTGGGGCATTTGCGATATAGCACAAGCGGACGCACAGCTTTAACATATGTGCACCCACTTTTGCGACGCAACAACTGGGCATCGCGAAGCTTAGCTTTGGCTGGAAACTTTAGCATGACTAATACCGATGAGATGTTTGAACAACTGCTCTCCGAGGGGCAGCACCCACGCGATTATGCCGACAACTTCGTAATGCTCGAATCAATGGGGCATCATCTCGATCGTGAAGTACAATATCAATACGACAAAATAGATCATAACGGAAAATCGGGTTATGAGGTAAGTAATATAATAGAAGAGAATCTCGATATACCCTTTATTTTGCGACACACCAGCCACAAATGGGATGGCGGATATGCTCTGTGTGGACTTATTGGGTGTGGCGATGCTTTTGCAATTCGCGACCCTTGGGGTATTCGCTCGGCTTTTTATTATTGCGATGACGAGGTTATAGTGGTGGCATCTGAGCGACCAGTTATCCAAACTGCCTTCAATCTTACTAAAGAGCAAGTGATGGAGCTTGATCCAGGGCAGGCATTGGTGGTGAAAAAGAATGGTAAGATTTCTACTCACCAAATTCATAAACCAAAGGAACAGATATCGCCTTGCTCATTCGAAAGGGTATATTTTTCTAGAGGTTCTGATTTTGATATTTATCGCGAACGAAAAATGCTGGGAGAACTTCTTGTTCCAGAGATTGTTAAAGCTATAGATGATGATTTTGACAATACCGTGTTTTCATTTATCCCCAACACGGCCGAAGTTGCCTACTTTGGTATGCTTGAGGGATTAGAAAAGCGATTTAATCATCAAAAAGCAATGGAAATAGTGGAGCGACAAGGTGAGCTTACTGCCGAAGAGACAGAAGCAATATTATCTAAAAGAGTACGCTCCGAAAAAGTGGCTATTAAAGATATAAAACTAAGAACATTTATTGCGCAAGGAAAATCGAAAGAGGAACTTGCCACACACGTTTACGATATCACCTACGGCTCGTTAAGAAGGGGAAAGGATAAACTAGTGATAATAGACGATAGCATTGTGCGCGGAACTACCCTTAAGAAAAGTATCATCAAGATACTTGATAGGCTCGACCCCACAAAGATTATTATTGTGTCATCGTCGCCACAAATTCGATATCCCGATTGCTACGGTATAGATATGTCGCGCATGAGCGAGTTTATAGCTTTTAAAGCTGCCATTGCACTGCTCAACGATAGAGGCATGCAGCATATAATAAAAGATGTGTACGAAAAGTGTGTAGCACAAAAAGATAAAAAGAAAGAGGAAGTAGTGAACTACGTAAAGGAAATTTACGCACCCTTCACCGACGAAGAAATATCGGACAAGATAGCGCAAATGCTAACGGGCAAGGAGATAAAATCGGAAGTTAAAATAGTGTTCCAAAAAATTGAAGAGCTGCACAAGGCTTGTCCTAACAATAAGGGGGACTGGTACTTTTCGGGCAACTACCCCACCCCTGGTGGCAATAGAGTTGTGAACAATGCATTTATTAACTACATTGAGAAAGACGAAAACAGAACCTACCAATACACATTTAATTTCCCAAAAAACGGAAAATGATAGAACGAATAATTATTCTTGATAATGTTGATCCAGTTGTGTTTTTTGGTGTAAACAACACCAACACGCAGTTACTTAAAACATTGTATCCAAAGCTCAGAATCATGGCTCGGGGCAATGTGATAAAGGTAATTGGCGACGAAGAGGAGATTGCAGCATTTGAAGAGAAGATAGAGGAGCTCGAAAAGTTTAGCATCGAAATGAATATGCTAAAAGAAGAGGACATTATTAATATAGTAAAAGGTAATGCGCCCACAATCACTAAAGTTGAGGATTTGATAATTCACGGGCTCAACGGAAAGCCAATTAGAGCACGCACGCACAATCAAAAAAGACTGGTAGATGCATTCGATACCAACGATATGCTTTTTGCAATCGGTCCAGCTGGTTCGGGCAAAACATATTCAGCAATAGCATTGGCAGTGAGAGCACTTAAAACTAAGCAGGTTCGCAAAATAATATTAAGTCGCCCCGCAGTGGAGGCTGGCGAGAAACTGGGCTTTCTGCCAGGCGATATGAAAGATAAAATCGACCCATATCTTCAGCCACTATATGATGCACTTGAGGATATGATACCGCCAGTGAAGCTAAAGGAATATCTCGAAAATAAGATTATACAGATTGCGCCTTTAGCATTTATGCGCGGACGCACGCTCAACGATGCTATCATAATATTGGACGAGGCACAAAACACAACAAGGCAACAGATTAAGATGTTTTTGACTCGTTTGGGGCTGAATGGCAAAATGATTATTACTGGAGATATCACACAGATTGACTTGCCACGCTCGCAGCAGTCGGGCCTAACACATGCAATGAGGGTTTTGAGAAATGTGAACGGTATTGCATCTATCGAATTCGATAAAAATGATATTGTAAGGCACAGACTTGTGCAACAAATAGTGGAGGCATACGAAAAGAGCGAAGCAAAAGAGGAGCGCGACGAAAAGTTGAACAACTCATAAAACAATTTTAAATAAACGGTGTTTAAAAGGCTCTTTAATGGTATTTAAAACAGAATCAAAACATTAAAAAACAATATGAATAATTCTCTTACAAAAACAGACTTCCAATTTCCTAATCAAAGCGATGTGTATCATGGCAAAGTGCGTGATGTGTATAGCGTAGGCAACGACACATTAGTTATGATAGCTACTGATCGTATTTCGGCATTTGATGTGGTGCTGCCAGTGGGTATCCCATACAAAGGGCAGGTGCTTAACCAGATTGCTGCAAAGTTTTTGGATGCTACGGCCGATATCGTTCCAAATTGGAAACAGGCAACCCCCGACCCTATGGTTACCGTAGGCTTGCGTTGCGAACCTTTTAAGGTGGAGATGGTGATACGTGGCTACATAACTGGTAGTGCATGGCGTGACTACAAAAAAGGTGCACGCTCTATTTGCGGGCTTCCATTGGCTGAAGGACTTCGTGAAAATCAAAAATTCGATAAGCCTATCATTACTCCTACCACTAAAGCAGATGTTGGCCACGACGAAAATATCTCTAAAGAGGATATCATTGCCCAAGGGTTGGTAACCAAAGAGGACTATGAGAAATTAGAAAAATATACCTACGAACTATTTGAGCGTGGCACACAAATAGCTGCCGAAAAGGGGCTGATTTTAGTTGACACAAAATATGAGTTTGGCAAAAAGGATGGCAAGATATATTTGATTGACGAAATTCACACACCCGACTCATCACGCTACTTCTATAGCGAAGGATACGAAGAGCGTTTTGAAAAAGGCGAACCACAGAAGCAACTCTCCAAAGAGTTTGTTCGTGCATGGCTTATTGAAAACGGATTTCAAGGAGAAAAGGGACAAGAAGTACCCGAGATGAGTGATGAATATATCAACTCGGTATCGGAAAGATATATAGAGCTATATGAAAAAATAGTAGGCGAGAAATTTGTGAAAGCAAATGCTGCCGACCTTGAAGCACGTATCGAAAATAACGTTGCAGAATATTTAAAAGCATAATTTTATGCAACAATCTTTATAACCTTGCTCATAGATGTCTATGTGCAGGGTTATATTTTTATTAAATCGAATAAATATGGAATACGATGTAGAAAAGGTGAAACCTTACAATGACGATCAGTCTAAAAGAGAACAAGTTACAGAAATGTTTGATGGCATTGCTGGTCAATACGACCTATTGAATAGAGTGCTATCACTGGGTATCGACACCTATTGGAGAAAAGAGGCACTTAAAGCAATCAGAAGATATAAGCCTAAGCAAATATTGGATGTAGCTACTGGCACGGGTGATTTTGCTATAATGGCACAGCGAATACTTAACCCCGATCGCATTACCGCTACCGATATCTCGGAGGGGATGATGGATGTTGGTCGTGAGAAGGTGCTTCAAAAAGGTCTTCAGGATAATATTATATTCGAACTACAAGATTGTTCTAATCTATCGTATTATGATAATACCTTTGATGCTGTAACAGCTGCCTTTGGAGTTAGAAATTTTGAAGAAATAAACAAAAGCTTTCAAGAGGTGCTTAGAGTACTAAGGCCTGGGGGCGTATTTATGTTTATCGAACTCTCGACACCCGAAAAGAAGCCAATGAAGGGATTGTATGATATATATACAAAATATGCAATGCCCACGATGGCTAAGCTACTCTCAACCGAAGAGCGCGCCTACGAGTATCTTCCCGAATCAATATCCGTGTTTCCACAAGGAAGGGAGATGATGCTTATATTACAAAAAAATGGATTTACCAATATACGCTTGCGTCGTCTTACTTTGGGGATTACAACAATGTATATAGCCGAGAAACCTTTATAGTGCAGCAAAATGGATAAGTATGGACTTTTAGGATTTCCACTTGGGCATTCGTTTTCGGCAAAGTACTTCAACAACAAGTTTGCCACCGAAGGTATTGATGCTGAATATGTGAACTTCGAAACCAAGGAGATATCTAAAGTAAGGGATATTGTGGCACAAAACAAAAGTCTAAAGGGGCTAAACATCACTATTCCTCATAAGGAGGGAGTTATGCCTTTTTTGGATAATCTATCGGACAATGCTAAAGAGATTGGTGCAGTAAATACTATCAAAGTAGTGCGTGATGCTGATGGTGAGTTTACGCTTGAGGGCTTCAATACCGATTATATTGGTTTTAGAAAATCAATAGAACCATTAATTGATTCTAATATTCATACCAGAGCACTGGTTATGGGCACAGGTGGGGCATCAAAAGCGGTAGTGAAAGCTTTGGAGGATATGAATATCAATTGGAAATATGTGTCGAGAAGTGAGGGTAGCAATCGTATTACATATAACGATATCGACAAATATATCATTGATAGCCATAAGGTTATAATAAACTGTTCGCCATTGGGTACATACCCCAAAACGGATGAGTGTCCTGACCTGCCTTATGATTTTATTGACAGCAATCATTTGCTTTACGATTTAGTGTATAATCCTGCTGAAACATTATTCCTTAAAAAAGGAAAGGAGAAGGGAGCTACAACTAAGAATGGTGCGGATATGTTAGAGCTGCAAGCACTTGCAGCATGGGAGATATGGAATAGTTAGTGATATAATATAGCAGTTCGTAAAAAATAATTTATTATCTTTACGACCCATAACAAGGAGGGAATATTCGCTTTAATGAGGGGATATTCCTTTTTTGCGCTAAAACTTAATTTGGAAAAACCACATTATAACAATGAGTGAAAGAATAAAAGGTGGAGTGCTGGTGCTTTTTGGTGCAATCAGCTTTGGATTTTTATCTACAATTGTGAAATTTGCCTACGAGAAAGGTTATACTCTTGGAGAGATAACTGGTTCGCAAGCTTTTACGGGCATGGTCGTACTTTGGCTTGCATACTGGATTTCATCTTCGGTGAGTAAGAAAAATAAAAATATAGACAATAGCAAAAAGGTGGCAAATGACCAACCCAAAACTGCTTGGTGGAAGGTGAGTATTTCTGGAATATTTACGGGATTGGTTGGTATATTCTATTACAAATGTGTGCATTTACTACCTGCATCTATTGCTATTATTCTTTTGATGCAATATCTATGGATTAGTATAATTATTGAGGCGGTAGTATTTAAGAAGAAACCTACAAAAAAGCAACTTCTCCTGCTTATTGTGGTGTTTGGTGGTACTTTTCTTGCTGGTGGCATATTAAGTGAAAGGGTAGAAATTAATATAGAAGGTATTATATATGGCTTACTTGCTGCCACCAGTTATGCTATATTTTTAATAGCAAGCGGACGAATAGGAAACGAGATGCCAGTGCTAAAAAAAAGTGCACTCATGATTACGGGTTCGTGCGCTGCTACTTGGATTATATTTCCTCCTCTATTCTTCTTTAATGGTGTTTATTTTGGTGGACTATTTGCATGGGGCATAGCCTTAGCCTTGCTTGGCACAGTTATCCCTCCCTTCTTCTTCTCTTACGGTATCCCTAAGGTGGGAGTATCAATTGGAGCTATAATTAGTGCGGCCGAGTTGCCTACTGCTACTTTATCTTCTGCTCTAATATTGGGAGAGTCTGTTGACCTATTTAAATGGATTGGTGTGGGATTAATACTACTTTCTATTGTGGCAACAAATATAAAATCGAAAGATATGGGATTGTGATAAAAGGAGTTACTTAGGTATTTAAGTATTTATAGATGTGTGCTAATAATGGGCGCGGCGGTAATAAAACAAAGTGTTATAAAAGCGAAAAGCCCGCGAAATCACTTCGCAGACTTTTCATGTTAACACAATCTTCATGAAACAAACTACACTATCGAGTTGATTGCAGAATTATAATCTGGCTCTTGTGCAATCTCAGGAACCAGTTCTGTATAAACTACTTTCCCTTCCGGATTAACTACAACTACCGCACGTGCTAGTAGGCCTTTCAAAGGACCATCAGTCATTAATACGCCATAGGCATTAGCAAATGCATTATTATCGCGGAATGTTGAAAGAGTTACCACGTCCTCTAATCCTTCAGCACCACAAAAGCGCCCTGATGCAAAGGGCAGGTCAGCCGAAATACAAAGAACGGTTGTATTGTTTAAAGAGCTTGCCTCTTTATTGAATTTGCGAACAGATGCGGCACAAACTCCCGTATCGATACTTGGAAAGATATTCAGAATTACATTCTTACCTTTTAGCTCTGATAAAGATTGTTCAGAAAGGTCTCCTTTCACTAAAGTAAAGTCTGATGCAGTAGCACCAACTGCAGGTAAATCACCTGATGTTGTCACGGGGTTGTCGTGAAATGTTATTTTAGCCATATATTTTATTTAGCATTTATAGTTATTATTATGATTATGACAATGCTGTGATTATTGATTTACCATTGTCATTCTCACTATCATAAACAAGAGATTTTGTAAAAGGTTCAGTATGCTCTATTTTTTAACTTTTGCAAATTAAGCACCCAACTCCTCTTTCAAATATCGAACCGTATAACTCTCTTTATTCGAAAGAATTTGCTCGGGTGTGCCTGTTACTAATATGTTTCCTCCTTTAGCTCCACCTTCGGGACCTAGGTCTATTATATAGTCTGCACTTTTGATTATATCGAGGTTATGCTCTATAACTATAACAGTGTTGCCTTTATCTACCAACTTATTTAAAACTCCAAGAAGCACTCTAATATCCTCGAAGTGCAAGCCTGTAGTTGGCTCATCTAACACGTATATAGTATTGCCTGTATCGGTTCGCGCCAGTTCGGTTGCCAGTTTCACTCTTTGGCTTTCGCCTCCGGACAAAGTGGTTGACGATTGGCCTAGCTTTATATATCCCAGCCCCACTTCTTGAAGCACCTTAATCTTGTGAAGAATGTTGGGCACATTCTCAAAAAATTCAACTGCAGCATTGATTGGCATATCCAAAACATCCGAAATTGATTTTCCCTTGAAACGAACTTCTAGTGTTTCACGATTGTATCTTTTGCCGTGACACTCTTCGCATGGCACCATCACATCGGGCAGGAAGTTCATCTCGAGTGTTTTGCTACCATTACCTTTACATGTCTCGCATCGTCCACCCTTTACATTAAATGAGAAACGACCAGGCTTGTAGCCTCTAATTTTTGCCTCAGGCATTCCCGCAAATAGATTTCTTATCTCTGTAAACACTCCGGTGTAAGTGGCAGGATTAGATCGCGGTGTTCGTCCTATTGGAGACTGATCGACACTCACAATCTTATCTATATTCTCTATCCCTTTTACCTTTTTATATGGTTGTGGGTCTTTAAGTGAGCGGAAAAACTTCTGACTTAAAATGGGCTGTAATGTTTCGTTGACAAGAGTGGACTTGCCACTACCTGAAACACCTGTAACGCAGGTAAAAGTGCCCAGAGGAAACTTAGCTGTTACATTTTTCAAATTATTTCCACTTGCACCTTCTATCACAAACCATTTACCATTGCCTTTGCGCCTACTTTTGGGCACTTTAATTTCTATCTTTCCATTAAGATAGTTTGCGGTGAGTGTATTCTTTGCCAACATATCATTGGGGGTGCCGGCAAAAACAACCTCCCCACCCTTGCGACCAGCAAAGGGTCCCATATCCACAATATAATCTGAAGCCAACATCATATCTTTATCGTGCTCCACTACTACTACTGAATTTCCTGAATCGCGTAGCTTTTTTAGTGAGTCAATAAGTTTCATATTGTCGCGCTGATGAAGTCCAATACTTGGCTCATCAAGTATATACAATACATTAACCAGCTGTGACCCAATTTGTGTGGCCAACCTTATTCGCTGACTCTCGCCACCCGACAATGATGCTGACGCACGAGATAGCGATAAGTATCCCAATCCTACATCTACCAAAAAGCTGAGCCTATCGAGTATCTCTTTTTTAATTTCTTCGGCTATTAGTCGCTGACGATCGGTAACATGATTTTCGGCATCTTTAAACCACTCGAATAGATTATTAATATCCATATCAGCAAGCTCTGATATGTTTTTATTATTGAATCTGAAGTGAAGTGCCTCTTTATTTAATCTCTGTCCATTGCATTCGGGACATTTTGAAGTGGATATAAACTGACCTGCCCATTTTTGAGCAGTAGCCGATGCATCCTCATCTTGTTGCATATCTATATATTTGGCAATTCCCTCGTAGGTTACCATATAGTTTGAGTTGCCAAGCGATTCGTTTTTAATCTTCAACCGCTCATCAGTTCCGTAAATTATCTCATCTAAAGCATCTTTGGGTATATCTTTTATTGGAGTTTTGATTGTTACATCATGTTTCTCACATATTGCAGCAATTTGCCAAAAGAATAGATTGCTTTTTTCTTTTCCTAATGGCAAAATACCACCCTTGGCAATACTTAAAGATTTATCGGGAATGATTTTGTCAATATCTATTTCGTCAACATAGCCCAAACCTTTACACTTGGGGCAGGCACCTAATGGCGAGTTGAACGAGAAGTTGTGAGGTGCTGGCTCATTATATGATAGCCCAGTTGTGGGGCACATTAGCGAGCGACTATAAAATCTTGCCTCATCAGAATCTACATCCTGAATCATTATAAGCCCTTCGCCATGTTTCATAGCTGTACGCACACTTTGCTTTAGCTTATCTTCAAATTTATTAGATACAATAAGTTTATCTATTAGTATCTCGACACTATGGTTTTTATACCTATCAAGTTTCATACCTGGCTCTATCTCTTTTATCTCACCATCGACCCTGACACTCAAAAATCCTTTCTTTCGTATTTGTTCAAATAGTTCTTTGTAGTGTCCCTTACGGTTTCGTACTACTGGCGCAAGCATATAGATACGCTTACTCATATAACGAGTGAGAATAAGTTCAAGAATTTGCTCCTCTGTATATTTAACCATCTTCTCGCCCGTATTGTAGGAATAGGCTACACCAGCACGAGCAAAAAGTAGTCGCATAAAGTCGTATATCTCGGTGGTGGTTCCTACCGTAGAACGTGGGTTCTTATTAGTGGTTTTTTGTTCGATAGATATAACGGGGCTGAGACCAGATATCTTATCAACTTCGGGTCGCTCCATTTTACCCAGGAATCCACGTGCATAGGCTGAGAATGTTTCAATATATCGCCTCTGACCTTCGGCAAAAATAGTATCGAAAGCCAGAGAAGACTTGCCACTACCGCTAAGCCCTGTGATTACAGTTAGTGAATCACGTGGGATAGTAACATCTATATTTTTGAGATTGTGCACACGAGCTCCTTGCACATCAATCGTTTCATTATCTGATATCATAGTTATTTTAGAAAACGAAAAAAGCACAAAATTGTTCGACAATATGTATTGGTTTCTCGAACACAATTTTGTGCCTAATAATATTGTTTTTGAAATTAGCTTACAACCCAGTTTGGATTGTGTACTTTTACCTTTTCACCCTTCATGTAGTATAGGCTTTCAGCCGTAGGTATATTAATGGTGTATGACTTTCCTGCACGCACGGTGAGCTTTGTGCTTCTCAACCACGAATTAAAATCTTTTAGTTGAGCATATGTAATACCATTTTGTTTTGCAAAATCAACCAAACTAGGAATTGAGGAGGTTACTTTGACCTCCTTAAACTTAATAGGTTTATATAACTGATCGCTACGCAGTATAAATCCATATTGTGAGGGGTTTTCAAAGATAAGCTTTATGGCAAGCATTCTATAATAGTAACGTGTGGTTTCTTCAACCACCCACAAATCAAGACCACTATCAGCCTTTTGGTTTCGAAGTTCGCCTGTTATTCTACCCTGCCCTCCATTATATGATAAAGCCGCTGAGCTCCATGAGTCATACTTGCGATACGCATCTTTGAGGTACTTTGCAGCCGCAGCAGTAGATTTCTCAATATGATAGCGCTCATCTACCTCGGCGGACACCTCAAGCCCATATCCTGGGGCAGTGCTAGGCATAAACTGCCACAATCCTGCTGCTCGGGCTGGCGAAACAGCACGAGAATCTAGACTACTCTCTATTACTGCTAGATACTTGATATCATCGGGCAGACCATGCTCTTTTAAAATGGGTTCAATAATTGGAAATATTCTGTTGGCACGTTTTATCAACATCATCGTTGTAGAGTGAAAGTATGTGAAGCTATTTAGCTCCCTATCCATTCGTTCGTGCATGTCGTATCTGTCAAACTTTATCTTTTCACCAGCAAATATCATCTCATCTGGCACATCAGCAGAGGCAGTCATAGATAATACTTGTGGCCGTTGTTGCTCCACCTTCTCACTATTATTAAATGATAGGAAGATAAACACTGATGCTACTAAAGCAAGAATAGATATTGAAATATGAAATATAGTTTTAGCCATTTATAAAAATAGTTTTCAAGTAATTAAAGTACAATAAGAGACTCATCGCAAATAGTGATTTTCTCAATTTCATGATCATGAATAACATAAGTGTTTTCGATGCCCACAGCTCCAATACCTGGTAAAACAAACTTTGGTTCTAATGCAATAGTCATACCAGATTGAAGCATCTCTCGAGATCGTGGTGCAAGAACGGGTGGTTCGTTAATCTCAAGCCCAACACCATGACCCACAAATTTTGCTTGCTGAGTGGTTCCCATAAAGTAATCACTCAAATCATTTTCCTTAGCTATATTTTCGGCAATAAAGTATAATTCCGAACATGATGTTCCTGCTTTTGTATGGCGTATTATTTGATTATGTATTTCAATAGAAACCTCATGTGCCTTATATGCAAGATCTGGAGCATACTCGATAGCAAACGATCGTGTCATATCATCCATCAATGGCCTGTAGTTGCCCGCCATATCTACCATTAAAGTAGTTCCTGGCTTCAACTCTGTACCATTAGCACCTAGTGGTAATAATGGGGATACTCCTTCTCCACCAAGAGCAAAATCAAACGGAGAGGATGCGTGCGCATTATCGCCCGCAAGAATACTACCCATAAAGATATCCATATTGGGCCCAAAGGTTCTAAAAATTCCTACGGAACCATTTTTTCGCATCAGATACTCTAGTTCAATCTGAAAGTCAAGATCTGTCATACCTTTTCTATAAATATTGGGTATCTGATTGTAAACAGATGCATGTATACGCGCACACTCTCGCATAACATCGAGCTCATACTCAGACTTAATACTTCTGAGGCGCCTCATCTCGGCCGATACATTTATTATTTCTGGTTGCCCCATAGCCGCAGTTAGTCGCTGTGCCTGCGATAGAGATAGCACATCACTTTCGAGCATCAACTTAGCCGGCATTGATATTCCTTTATCTTTAAGAATATCGGGAATAAGCTCTGGCTTATGTATATATACTGCATTTTGAGAATCAATACCTACTGGTCGTCTGACGAAAAGAATTGGGTCTCCCTCAGGAAGTAAATACATATATCCATCAAAAATTTGTCCAAATAGGTAGTATATATTAACTGACGATGTGATGATACATGCATCAGCACCGTTTTCCACTATACTTTGTTGCAAAGATATTACTCGGTTTCTGTGCTCTTTATTTAAAATACTATTCATTAAATCTTATTTTTCTTTCAAATATAGCAATTACAATTAAGCAATAAAATGGAATCGGGAGAAAATATAAACTTAACTACAAGTTTTAATGTTAAGTCTGTATCTATTATAATTATTACAAATAACTCCATACGGTTATGAACAGAATTATCGGCATACTATTTTCAGTTCTCATGGCTCTCACCTCTTGTGTAGTAGTTAATAATCCAAGTAATCAGTATGAGGCATACCTACCAGCGTACAAGCCAGTGCCGGTGAATAGAGTAGCTCGAGGGACAACCTTCTTCAACACACACAACTACTCTAAGATAAGAGTAAACGGAATTCCTCTAGAAATAATTAATTCAAATAAATCGGAGCTTGAGGTTAATAGTAATTATATAGAATATTTAAAAGTGATGAGCCTCGGAGATGAGCTATATATATTTTACGACATACCTAGCACTGGCTCCGATGGAGGCTTCAGGAAATATAATCATAAGTTTGTGCTGCATACTCGCCAACCAATAACTGGAATAATAGCTGAGAGTTCTAGCAGTATAGTAGCTACGGATATGATAAAGACTCCACATATAGACATAAACGTATTGATAGGTGCAAAGGTAAAAGCAAACATTTCGAGTGCAGATATAAATATATTTGCAGAATCTACAGGTAGTTTTAGTGGCTGGCTTGATGCTGATAGAGTAAGTGTGAGAATGAGAAATGCTGCTATTGCAGAATTAAGCGGCGTGACTGAGGTTGCAGATATATCAACATCCGAGTCCTCATCTTTAAATGGAAACGACTGGAGAATAGGCACTGCCAATATTAACTCTGATAGCAAAAGTAGAGTATCAGTAATCATTAGAGAGCAACTAGATGCATATGCCAAAAACAGAAGTATAATAAAATATCAACCTATTTCGGAAGCAAGGGTTAGCAAGCAAACAGACAGTGGCGGTGTAATAGAGATATTCTAAAAAGCAAGTGAGGGCATATCACTACAGATATATTTATATAAAGTTATTAGGCTGGATTCATTAACTATGCACCGCATTAGCTTACCACAAGAACACCTATAATCAACCACATAGCATCCTTATCTATATTAACCCATGATACTCAACCTGCATATTTTCAATTAATTAAACAGCTTTATACCAGGCAATTGGCAGAACATAAAGCAATGTTTATTAGTGTCAATCTATCATCAAAATAAAATCATGAATAATGCGAGTGCAGATTACCTCATTTTTTATTACTTTTGTAATCGAGGAAACAAATACATTTTTTTATAATCAAAACTGAGTTTCATCGAAAACATAAGGCAATATATATTTAATAAGACGCTCTTTGTAGGCAAAAACATCATGGCTAAAAGCAAAAGAAAAAACATAAAGAAGAAAACTAACAAATCAAATAAGATCAACTGGACGGACGCAATACACAACCTAAGATTTTTTTTTAGAAATGAGCAAGTTCAGTTTATATTGGGTTTACTGATTACATTTGCAGGATTATTCATAATTCTGACAATAGTATCATTTTTCTTTACGGGAGCTTTAGATAATGCTATTGTCAACAACATCTCATATAAAGAGTATCATTCTCTAAAAGCTAGTGATACCCCCAAGCCCGAAATTCACAATTGGATGGGTGTGTCTGGAGCTTACTTATCACACAAAATAGTGAATAATTGGTTTGGTATTGTTTCACTGTTAATACCAATATTCTTGGTTTTAACAGGCTTAAGAATAATGAAAATATCAAAACTCAAAATATCAAAAGTATTCTTTATCACGGCATATGGGCTGATAGCTGGTTCTATTACAGAGGCATTTATATTTGGTAATATTTTTACCATGAGCCATATCAACTGGGGTGGAACTCATGGATCACAAATTTCAGAGCTACTTAAAACTAGCATCGGAATTCCTGGCATGATACTACTAATCATATTATTTATAATAACAGCTTTTATTATCCTCAAAAAGAGCTCGATGCAAAAGATTCAGGAGACGATGATAAAAAGCAAACCATCATTTGGATACCCCTTTGGCAAATCTCAAGATGAAGAGCCAGACGAGCTTGAACTGGAAATTGAAATAGATAATGATGATAGTACAATAGAAGAGCATAGAAAAGGATTTTTCAAAAGAGTTGTTTCTTTTTTCTCATTTTTCAAAAGAAAGAAACAAAATACTAATGAAGTGGAAACTGGGGATGAAAACGATTTTGACTCTATGGACAGCCAAGAGACTGATAATACAATGAGCTATCAGGAGCAGCCTATGCCTGCTACAAGTACATCAAGCTATCAAGAAATTATTGACAATACCTCTGAGACAATAGAAAATGATTTTGAAATCATAGTGCCTAAAGATGATGAGATTCCCGAGGAAAGCGCGGAAAATGAAAGGAAACACAACATAGAGACAAAAGTAGAGGATAGTGTTGATATGGACCAGATGGAGGATTATGACCCTAAGAAGGACTTATCTACATTTACCTTTCCTACTATGGAATTGCTTAAAGTTTACAACACTGGCAACAAGGCCATCGATATGCAAGAACAAAATGACAACAAGAATAGAATAATCACCACTCTGAGGAATTATGGTATAGAGATCACATCTATTAAGGCGACCGTGGGACCTACCATAACACTTTACGAAATTATTCCTCAGGCTGGGGTTAGAATTTCAAAGATTAGAAACTTGGAGGATGATATTGCTCTAAGTCTTTCAGCATTGGGTATTAGAATAATAGCACCAATGCCAGGGAAAGGAACAATAGGTATAGAAGTTCCAAACAAAGACCCACAAATTGTTTCTATGCAGTCTGTGATAGCCTCTAAGAGATTTCAAGAGTGTGATTATGATCTGCCTGTAGCATTGGGCAAGACAATCACGAACGAGGTATTTATATTTGATTTGGCAAAAATGCCTCACTTATTGGTAGCTGGTGCCACTGGACAAGGGAAATCGGTAGGATTGAATGCTATAATTACATCATTATTATACAAGAAGCATCCATCGGAACTTAAAATGGTTTTGATTGACCCCAAAATGGTAGAGTTTAATATTTACTCAACAATCGAAAAACATTATTTAGCCAAACTACCCGATCACGAGAAAGCTATTATTACGGACGTAACTAAAGTGACACAGACATTGAACTCGCTGACTAAAGAGATGGACGACCGATATGAGTTACTGATGAGAGCTAAGGTGAGAACCATTAAAGAATATAACGAAAAGTTTGTGAAGAGGAGGCTGAATCCGAACAATGGCCATAGATATTTACCATATATTGTTGTAGTAATAGATGAATTTGGAGATTTAATAATGACAGCTGGCAAGGAGATTGAAATGCCGATAGCCAGAATTGCACAAAAGGCACGAGCCGTAGGCATGCATATGGTGATAGCAACTCAGCGACCAACAACGAATATTATAACTGGAACTATAAAAGCAAACTTCCCTGCAAGAATGGCATTTAGAGTTACATCTCAAATAGATTCAAGAACAATACTTGACGCAACTGGTGCCAATCAATTGATAGGACGTGGCGATATGCTTTTCTCACAAGGAAGTCATTTGATAAGAATTCAGTGTGCATTTGTGGATACGCCAGAGGTTGAAGACATCACACAATACATCGGAAACCAGCGAGGATATGAGTCTGCATTTGTATTGCCAGAAGTACTTTCAAGTGATATTGACGACAAAACTGGAGGAGCTGACATTTCTGAAAGAGATGTGCTCTTTGAAGAGGCTGCAAGGTTGATAGTTATACACCAACAAGGATCTACATCACTGATACAGCGAAAATTCTCTGTTGGTTACAACCGTGCCGGAAGATTGATGGATCAATTAGAAGCAACAGGAGTAGTGGGCCCGGCACAAGGAAGCAAGCCAAGAGATGTTTATGTTCAAGATGAATATACTCTCGAAAAACTTCTAGACTCGCTAAGGTAACACAATAAATAATTCACGGTCTGAGCAAGTACAGTATTTTGCATATTCGATTATTTTTATTATATTAATCAGCTAATTGCGTGATAGTTTAAAATATATGTATTATCTTTGCGACCTTTAAAATTTCATAGAGAGGAGGTTATTGAATTATCCGTTTATAAAGGTAGTAGTACATACACGTTAAAAACAACAAACCAAAATTGCTATTAAGGAGCATCTGACTCTTTGGTATAGCAATGGGCAGGTAATCATAATAATTTATTTGTTATGAGTTTGTATAATGCCCACAATTCTAAATTCAATAATTCTAAAAAAAACAAAGAACTTAAAATGATCGTAGTACAAGTAAAAGAGGGCGAAAACATAGAGAGAGCCCTAAGAAGATTCAAAAGAAAATATGAAAGAACTGGCATTGTAAAAGAACTAAGAAAGCGTCAAGCATTTGTTAAGCCTTCAGTTCAAAAGCGCAAAGACAAACAACACGCTGTTTACGTTCAACAACTGCAAGAAAAAGAAGATTAATCTTTCATAATATAATTCTTTTCACTAACTTCGTGATTCAAACTATACGAATAAGCGAAATATGTGGAAAGATAGATTCATAGAGTATCTCCGTAATGAGAAGAATTATTCATCTCATACGGAGATTTCTTATTTAAGCGATATCGTACAGTTTGAAAAATACGTAGAACAAAACTTTTTTGAGTTTGACCCTATAAAGATAGATACCGACATTATAAGAAACTGGATATATGACTTGAACAATAGTCAAATAAAGCCAAGATCAATAAATAGGAAGATTAGCACAATAAGATCTTTCTTTAATTTTATACTTAAAAAAGGAGGGATTGAAAAGAATCCTGCTATCAGTATAAACAACCTGAAAACATCAAAGAACTTACCCCAGTTTGTAAGCCACAATGATTTAAAAGAGATACTGGACGACGAACTGGAGTTCACTGACGACTTTGAAGGACGAAGGGACAGATTTCTAATTGAGCTATTCTATAACACTGGGGCAAGACGAGCTGAACTAGCTGGACTAACAGATTTAGATATAAACCATACTAAAAAGGAAATTCTGATAACAGGCAAAGGGAACAAGCAAAGGATAATACCTCTATCTGACAATGTATATCAAAAACTCGTGAAATATATTGAAGAAAGAGACATGGAAATAGGGAACAAAACAAGCAGGTTATTTGTTAGAAAAGATGGAAGACCATTAAATCCAAGTCATATGTATATAATTATAAACAAACATCTTGATAGGATACCAACTCTTAGCCAAAAGAGCCCACATACACTACGCCATTCCTTTGCAACAGAAATGCTAAACAATGGAGCAGACATCACTGCAGTGAAAGAACTTCTTGGACACGCCAGTCTTTCATCAACAGAAATATATACTCATGTAACATTTGAAGAGCTAAAAAAAGCATATAATAACGCCCACCCTAGGGCAAAAACTAAAGGAGGATAATATATGGAATTAAGAATCAAAGCTATCAACTTCGAGGCATCGGAACAACTAAAGACTTTTATCGATAAGAAAGTAAAGAAGATTAGCAGATTTAATGACAATATCATAGAATCTGAAGTAATAATGAAAGTAATAAAACCAGAAACAGCAAAAAACAAGGAAGCCTCCTTAAAGATCCATCTAAGAAATGGAGAAGCATTTGCATCGAAATTTGCAGACACTTTTGAAGAGGCAATCGACCTTTGTATAGAGGCAATTGAGAGACAAATAATCAAAACAAAAGAAAAAGTTACAAGATAATTGATTTTTCTATTCAAATATTTTGGTAGTCTCAAAATAATACCTACCTTTGCGACCGTTTCCAATCAATCACTGATTTGTGAAACGGTTGCAAAACAAAAAAAGCCTCTTTAGCTCAGTTGGCCAGAGCACGTGATTTGTAATCTCGGGGTCGTTG
>CAYTQG010000044.1:0-18684 GCA_964439965.1 uncultured Proteiniphilum sp. | reverse complement strand
CGAAAAAGGCGGAAACTAAAAACGGGGCGTTTTCAGATTTGACCTTTTTCAGATCAAGTAAAAACGCCCCGTTTTTTACCACAATCGTGAAAAAACTCTAACAAAACTCCGAGTTTAACACCATCAGATTGTTAAAATCGGATAATAAATGCCATTATTTGCCTTATAAGCAGAAATAATCAGACAAAAACTGAGCGTTTCTCACCGATTCATGAAATAATCCTCTAAAAACGGGGCGTTTTTTACGTAGGTTTTGAAAAACAGGTATCATTTACCATGTATAAGGCCCTTGAAAATGAGAGGTGAAACTATTTTTAATGTAAAAAGCTCACGGAAACGTTAATACATTAACATTTATGGTGTATAAAGCTCACGGAATAATTTACATTAGCCATAAACGAATGAAATAAGCCACGGAAAACAAAAAGTCAATCTTTATATACCATAAAAAGCCCTATCAAGCATTCGCTCTCGGCATTAATTTTAGAAAATAACTAAGAAAATGATTTAAGCACTCCTTAATCCATATACTTGGCAATAGTCAAACACGATATATGAAGCCATACCTAACATTTAGCAAATAGACTTTGAAGTATATGCAGTCACTACCCATCACATATTACAGAAGTAAGCGTTAAAATAACACCATTTGAAATGATAGACACATTAAAAGATTATCTTTGTTGATAAAGTAAATAAAAGAAAGAAAAAAGGAAATGGCTAAATTAAAATCGGTTTACTTCTGCACCAATTGTGGCAACGAATCACCAAAGTGGATGGGCAAATGCCCAGCATGTGGTGAGTGGGGCTCGCTTGTGGAAGAAATAGTTCGCAAAGATGCAGCATCGAAACAGCAAGATACAAGATCTTTCGAAAGAGCAAAAAGCAATCCACAACTGATAGCCGAAATAAAAGCGGATGAAGAACCTCGCATTGATATGCTCGATGGAGAGCTAAACAGAGTTTTAGGTGGTGGCTTAGTGCCTGCATCGCTGGTGCTTATTGGTGGCGAGCCAGGCATTGGAAAATCGACACTTGTGCTACAAACAATGCTGAAACTAAACACTATAAAAACGCTATACATATCGGGCGAGGAAAGTGCACGACAGATAAAACTAAGAGCCGACAGACTTGGTATCGAAAACGATAACAGTTTGATAGTGTGCGAAACCAACTTAGATCAGATTTTTACACATATAAAAAATATAGATCCACAGCTTGTAATAATAGACTCGATACAGACTATATATAGCGACTCGCTCGAATCGTCGCCCGGTAGCATATCACAAGTGCGAGAGTGCGCCGCATCGATACTAAAGTTTGCAAAACAATCGGGCACTCCGGTTATCCTGATAGGCCATATCACCAAAGAAGGCAGCATTGCAGGACCCAAGGTTCTGGAACATATAGTTGACACGGTGCTCCAATTTGAGGGCGACCACCACTATATGTATAGAATATTGAGAAGCATCAAAAACCGATTTGGCAGCACTGCCGAGTTGGGTATTTACGAAATGAATCAATCGGGACTAAGAGAGGTGAGCAATCCATCGGAGCTACTGCTCACTCAAAACCATGATGGGCTAAGCGGTGTATCAATTTCGGCGGCCATTGAGGGCATACGCCCACTTTTGATAGAAACTCAAGCCTTAGTTAGCTCGGCAGCCTATGGCACACCTCAACGTTCGGCCACTGGGTTTGATATCCGAAAAATGAATATGCTATTGGCAGTTCTCGAAAAACGAGCCGGCTTTAAATTGGCACAGAAGGATGTATTTTTAAATATCGCAGGTGGGCTACGAGTAAGCGACCCTGGGCTAGACCTATCGGTAATCAGCGCCGTGCTATCATCCAGCCTCGACATTGCAATAGATCAAGACACATGCCTTACGGGCGAGGTAGGTCTTTCGGGCGAAATTCGTCCTATCAACCGCATTGAACAGAGAATACTTGAGGCCGAGAAGCTTGGATTTAAGAGAATAATGATTCCTGCGAACAACCTAAAGGGATTCAACTCGAAAGTGAATATACAAATAAACGAAGTGAGAAAAGTGAGCGATGCATTTAGAATACTATTTGCGTAATGCACAAAGCATCGATATTGTAATGAAATAATAGTGCTAATTATTTAATAACTACACGATTAATTATTTTTAACGGCACTTTCAGACAAAACACTTTTAACATTCTCTATTTTTGTAGGAACAATATAAACCATTCTACTAATAACAGAATTATAAATATGAGTCAGGTAATTGATATCAAAGAATTAAACGAAAAAATCGAAAAGAAAAGCATATTTGTTCAAACCCTCACAAATGGTATGGACAAAGTGATTGTAGGACAGAAACATCTTGTTGAGTCGCTACTTATAGGATTACTTTCGGATGGACACATCCTACTAGAAGGAGTTCCAGGACTTGCAAAAACATTAGCAATAAAAACTCTTGCACAACTTATAGATGCTAGATACAATAGGGTTCAGTTTACACCCGACTTGCTACCAGCCGACGTGATAGGAACTATGATTTATAGCCAGCGCAACGAGGAGTTTTCGGTAAAGCATGGTCCTATTTTTGCCAATTTCGTGCTAGCTGACGAGATAAATCGTGCCCCTGCCAAGGTGCAAAGTGCCCTGCTAGAGGCGATGCAAGAGCGCCAAGTAACAATAGGCGAAGAAACATACAAACTGCCTAAGCCCTTTTTGGTAATGGCCACACAAAACCCCATTGAGCAAGAAGGCACCTACCCACTGCCCGAGGCACAAGTGGATAGATTTATGCTCAAGGTGGTTATTAGCTATCCAACTAAAGAAGAGGAGGCAAAAATTATTAGACAAAACATTTTTGAAACTCCAGAGATAACAAAACCAGTAGTTAGCGTTGACGAAATTTTGGAAGCTCGAAAAGTTGTTAGAGAAGTTTATATCGACGAAAAAATTGAGAAATACATTGTTGACATAGTGTTTGCCACAAGATATCCAGATCAGTTTGGGCTAAACAATCTTTCTGAAATGATAGACTTTGGAGCATCACCACGTGCATCTATCAATTTGGCACTTGCTGCACGAACATATGCATTTATTAAAAGACGTGGCTATGTGATTCCTGAAGATATCAGAGCAGTGTGTCATGATGTGCTTCGTCACCGAATTGGGCTAACATATGAAGCAGAAGCAAACAATATTACTTCTGAAGAGATTATTAGCGAAATTCTTAACAAAATAGAGGTTCCATAATGTTAGCTGCCTACAAGCGTAGCGCAATATTTATCAGAAAATAATAACTTACATATTCAGGAATCAGATTTTTTATGGAGACATCTCATTATAATGAGGCGTTTGATTAATATATGGAAACAAGCGAATTACTAAAAAAAGTACGACACATAGAGATAAAGGCTAAGGGACTATCGCGCAATATTTTTGCGGGCGAATACCACTCTGCATTTAAGGGGAGAGGTATGGCATTCTCGGAAGTACGCGAATATCAGTTTGGAGACGACCTTCGCGATATCGACTGGAACGTCACGGCAAGATATAACCGTCCTTTTGTAAAAATCTTTGAGGAGGAGCGTGAGCTAACAGTAATGCTGCTTATTGACGTATCGCAGAGCTTGGGTTTTGGATCGGCCGAGAAGGTAAAACGCGATGTAGTGGCAGAAATTGCTGCAACATTGGCTTTTTCAGCTATTCAAAACAATGACAAGATAGGTGTTATTTTCTTTTCGGAGCAAATAGAGAAGTTTATCCCTCCCAAAAAAGGAAGGAAACACATACTATATATAATACGCGAGATATTAGGATTTGAACCTGAAAAGAATGGTACAGATATAGGACTTGCTTTGCAGTATATGACAAATGCTATCAAGAAGAGATGTACAGCATTTCTGATTTCAGACTTTATAGATATTAAAAACTACAAGCAACCACTTAAGATTGCAAACAATAAACACGACATTGCTGCCATTCAGGTTTACGACAAGCTTAGCACACAACTCCCATCCTTGGGCCTATTGAAAGTGCGCGATCCCGAATCTGGAGGCGATATGTGGATCGACTCTTCATCGAAGCGAGTAAGAAACAATTATGCTAAATGGTGGAGAGATCGACAAAATGAAATGGACACAACATTCAAACAAAGCAGTGTGGATAATGTATCTGTATCAACAAACGATGACTACGTTAAGGCGCTGTTATCATTATTTCAAAGAAGGAGATAATAATCGGATGAAGCCCACAAAATATATGTTTTTAAAACAACAGACTACGCTTATAGTATTACTTGTGATGATGTTTTTTACACAAAACTCATTTTCACAAAAAACATCGGTTCATGCCACAGTTCAGCCTGCCGAAATCAAGATTGGCGAACAAGCTATTATCAATCTAAAAGTTATTGCACCAAAGGATATAACGGTTTATTTCCCGGTATATGAAAAAGAGATAGTGCCAGGGCTTGAGGTTTTAACAATGCTACAACCCGATACTCTAATCGAGAACAATGTTGCAACAATGAACTTCAAATACTTGGTAACATCGTTTGACTCCACTCTATATTATGTGGAGCACATTCCTGTATTTGATGGCACAGACACTATCTTTTCTAATTCATTTGGGCTAAAGGTAACTTCGCCAATTCTTAAAGACTCCACTATTTCATATCTCGAGAAACTAAATACTGGACAGACAGACTCAATAGATTTTGAGCAACTACAACTTTATGATATCAAAGGCATACGAAAACCAAAATTTGTATGGACCGACTATCTGTGGATATTGTGGATAATGCTGGCAGTAGCAGTTGCAATTCTAATTATCACATTCCTGATAGTGATGTTTATGCGCAAAAAGAACAAAGGGTATTTCTTTACCCCTCCTGTTGTGCTACCTCCACATGCAAGAGCTATAAAAAAGTTAGACAAGCTAAAAGCCGAAAAGATATGGCAACAAAACCGCGAGAAGGAGTTTTACACCAGCTTAACAGATGTGCTTAGAAGATATATCACTGAAAGATTTAGTGTAAATGCACTCGAAATGACTTCGAGAGAGATATTACAAGAAATGAAGAAGCGTGCAGATATTGACTCAGACTCGGCTATCGATAATCTCAATCAGGTGTTGCAGCTTTCAGACATGGTTAAGTTTGCAAAGCACAAACCTTTTACTGATGAGAACGACCTAAGCCTTATGAATGCATACTTTTTTGTGAACCAAACGAAAGAGCCCGACCCAGTATCTGAGGAGGACTCTGAGGATAAAGATGAGTTACACACCAGTACTGTAAATAAGGAATAGAGCCAAAACAAATAATCAACAGAAGTAAAAAAAGAGAACAAATATGCAGTTTGCAAATCCTATATACTTATACTTATTGTTATTGATAGTGCCACTAGTGGTATGGTATATCATACGCATATCTAAAACGCAAGCCACATTCAAAATGGCATCAACAAATGCATTTGAAGGACAGAAAAAAGGCTTAAAAGTTTATTTGCGACATCTGCCATTTCTACTGAGGATGATTATTTTGGCACTATTAATTATCACCATCGCAAGACCGCAAGCAATAGACTCGTGGGAGAAATCGGAGACACAGGGTATCGACATTATGCTTGCACTAGATATTTCGGGCTCGATGTTGGCTCAAGATTTGCAACCTAATAGACTAGAAGCGGTGAAAAAAGTAGCTGCCGAATTTATAACCGATCGCAAGAATGATAATATAGGACTTGTGATATTTGCTGGCGAAACTTTTACTCAGTGCCCTATGACGACAGACCACAAAGTGCTATTAAATCTACTTAATGAGGTGGACTTTGGCATGATTGAGGATGGAACGGCAATAGGTTTGGGATTAGCAAACTCGGTGAACAGACTAAAGGACAGTGAATCTAAATCGAAAATTGTGATACTTCTGACCGATGGCTCGAACAACAGAGGCCAAATAGCACCTATGACAGCTGCCGACTTAGCAAAGTCGTATGGCATCAGAGTTTATACTATTGGTGCTGGCACAAAGGGCACCGCCCCTACCCCAGTGCAAACCCCATTCGGAATTAGAATGCAAAATATGCCAGTAGATATTGATGAAGATATTTTGACAGACATAGCAAATCTTACTGGAGGAAAATATTTTAGAGCTGTAGATAATGAGAGTCTCCGTGAGATATATCACGAAATTGATCAGCTTGAGAAATATCTAGTTAGTGTTCAAAATGTGAGCCGAAAACAGGAATTATTTTTACCCTTTGCCATCCTTGCTCTTGCACTTACCCTTGTGGAGCTAGTGCTACGACGCACATGGTTGAGAGGTATTCCATAATTAATGGATTTAAAACTCTATTTGAATACACATAATATATATACAGACAATAAAGCCTAACAGCTAAAATATAAGAACTTACGCAAATGTTTAGATTCGAGAATCCTGATTTTTTATATCTATTTATAGCACTGCCTTTCGTGGTAGCCCTATATTTCTATCTCAATATAAGGAAGCGCAATGCCGTGAAGCGATTAGGACATCTTCAAACTATCAAAAAGATGATGCCCGAACTATCACTCAAAAGGTCGTATCTAAAGTTTTGGCTAATATTTGCTGCACTAAGTGCCGGCATAATAATGATAGCACGACCACAATTTGGGACAAAGGTTGAGAATGTTGAAAAAGAGGGCATCGAATTAGTAATAGCAATAGACGTATCGAACTCTATGTTGGCAAGAGATGTTTCGCCCGACAGGCTAACACGAGCCAAGCAGATACTATCGAGACTTATCGATATAAGAAGAAACGACAAAGTAGCATTAGTAGTTTTTGCAGGCGAAGCATACGTGCAAATGCCACTTACTAGCGATTCGCAATCGGCAAAACTATTTTTAAACACAATTGACACCAACATAGTGCCAGTGCAAGGAACTGCAATGGCCGACGCTATCAATCTAAGTGCCAATTCGTTTTCGAGTGATAAGGATGTGGACAAAGCAATTGTTTTGATTACTGACGCCGAAGACCACCACGGAAACGCAAATGAAGCTGCCAAGGCGGCTGCCGACAAGGGCATAATGGTAAACGTGATTGGTATAGGATCGACAGAAGGCACACCAATACCCGAATCACCATTTAGCGACAAATATAAATCGGACAACGATGGCCAAGTGGTTGTGTCGCGCCTCAACGAGCAAATGGCACAAGACATAGCAAAAAATGGAAAGGGATTATATATTCAGGCCGATAATAGCAACTCTGCAATAAATGCATTGGAGTCGGAACTAAATAATCTTCAATCAAAGAAAACCTCATCATTAACTTACTCTGAATATGACGAAAAGTTTATTATTTTTGCTTGGTTAATGTTGATAATTCTAGTTGTAGAGATATTGATTTATGATAAGAAGAACCCACTATTTAAAAACATCAGACTGTTCAAATGAGAAATAAAATATTAAAATATAGTCTTCTGTTTATAACTGTTTTACTATCGTGCAATGCGTATGCACAGAAGGATGTGCGTAAAAATGTACGCAGTGGCAACAAAGCTTATAATCAACAGAAATACTCTGATGCATATTCTTTTTATGAAAATGCACTCTCAGAGAATCCCTCTGCACCAGAGGCAAACTATAATATAGCAAACACACTGTATAGACAGAAAAATTGGGAAGATGCAGTTAGTTTTTATAACAACTTCATTTCGGTTGAAGAAGAGAATCCCGAAAAGTCGTCTGCTGCATGGCATAATATTGGAAATACGATATTGCAACAAAAAGACTTAGAGAAATCAATGGAGGCATACAAAATGGCACTCCGTCTTAATCCAGAGGATGAAGAGGCTAGATACAACCTTGCCGTAGTGCAGAAAATGATTCAAGACAAAGAAGAGGATGAGCAGCCAGAGCAACAAGATCAGCAGCAAAATCAAGACCAGCAGGAGCAACAAAGCAATCCTGACCAACCGAAGAAAACAGAGCAGTCACCCGAGCCTGAGCAAATGTCGCGAGACAACGCTCGTCAACTACTTCAAGCAATAGAGCAGGATGAGAAAGAGACATTAGACAAGGTGAACAAAATGAAAGCTGAAGAGAGAAAACAAAAAGCTGACGACAATAGAAGACAAAACAAGGATTGGTAGTAATTTTAGTTTACACATATTCATATAATAGGCATAAAGATAAATGAGATATTTTTCTAATAAATATAAAGCAATACTGGTAATAATACTGATGCTATCAGTGGGCATTAGTGGCATGGTGGCACAAGTCACTTTTCGTGCTTCGGCACCCGCTACAGTCATTAAAGGAGAACAGTTTAGACTTAGCTACACTCTCAATAAAGAAGGGCGAGACCTAAGACTTCCTGATATGAAAGGCCTTGAGGTTATATTTGGCCCATCTACATCCACAAGCTATAGCCAAAGCACTGTGAATGGCAAAACCACCTCCGAGAGTTCAGTAACATATACTTACATATTAATAGCACAAGAGGAAGGTGAGTTTAGCATTGCCCCAGCATCTATCAAGGTAGATGGTAGCAACTACCAATCAAACTCATTAAAGGTGAATGTGCTTCCACCAGACAAAAGCAATAGTAAGGGACAAAACGATAGTGGAGCACAATCATCAGCTGGAGCACCCACCATAAGCTCGAATGATGCATTTATTAGGGCAATTGTTTCTAAGAATGGCGTTTACGAACAAGAAGGATTTACTGTAACGTTTAGATTATACTCGGTTTATGGACAAATATACTTTGAGACAGCTGAGTTTCCTGAGTTTGATGGATTTATGAGTGAGGAGGTTCCGATATCCTCAAATCAGCAACTAAAATTAGAGAGATATAACGATAGAAACTACTACACAGCCGATATAAAGAAAACTTTATTGTTTCCACAAAGATCAGGTAAAATAACAATACCTTCAGGGAAGTTAGAAACAGTCTTTACTGTTCCATCTGGTAGAAAGGTATCAACATTCTTCGGTAGCCAAGAGGTGATGGCGGAGGTTAAGAAAACACTCAACACCAACCCCCTAACTATTGATGTAAAAGCACTTCCGGAAGGTAAGCCATTGAACTTTTCAAATGCTGTGGGCTCGTATTCATTAAACAGCTCTATAAGTACAGAGCAAACAAGAGCTAACGAGGCAATAACAGTGAAGTTGGAGATTTCTGGAACAGGAAATAGCAAACTAATACAAAATCCTGAGGTGAAGTTTCCCACCAATTTTGAGACATATGATCCTACTATAAACAATGACTTAAAGGTTAGCGATAATGGACTAAACGGAACACGAACTATTGAATATTTGGCAATTCCGCGATATGAGGGAAAGTATAACATTCCATCAATTGAATTTTCATTTTTCGATCCTTCATCAAAGTCATACAAAACTCTGAAATCACCTGAATACAATTTAGATATTGCAAAAGGAGACCCATCAAAAGCATCAACTACCACATATGTGAACCAACAGACAGTGAAAGTAGAAGATGATATTAGATTTATAAAAACTGATGCACCAGTATATCAATCTAAAGATGCATTTTTTGTGGGCTCACTTATCTATTGGATGTGGTATTTAGTGCCGCTGGTTATTTTTATAGCATTTACAGTTCTAAATATAAAGAGGGCAAAAGAAAATGCAAACGTGGCACGAGTGAGAACTAAAAAAGCTAATAAAGTGGCAATAAAACGATTGAGAGTAGCCGAAAAGCATCTAAAACAACACAACAAAGAGAAGTTTCATGATGAAGTTTTGAGAGCATTGTGGGGATATTTTAGCGACAAGCTCTCTATACCAGTAGCACAACTAACTAAAGATAATATAGAGTCTGAATTATCAAACTATGGTGTAGAACAAGGTTTGATAAACAAGTTTACAGATATTCTAAACTCATGCGAATTTGCTCGTTATGCACCAGTGGAGAGCGACACAGAAATGGATAGGCTATATAATGAGACAATAGGTGCAATAGGAGAAATGGAAAGCAAATTAAAAATTAAATAGAAATGAAGAAGTCAATATACATATCATTATTACTATTACTTTTAATGCTGCCATCAGCATTTGCACAATCGAGCACAGAGGCTGCTGCCAATGCATATAGAGATGGTGATTTTGTAAATAGCATAAAGCTATATGAGCAAATTGTAGCTCAAGGAATACACGAAAACAAAGAATCGGCAGAGATATATTATAACTTAGGAAATGCATATTTCAGAAATGGTGAAACAGCTAAGGCAATACTAAATTATGAAAGGGCCTTGCTTTTAAATCCTGGAGATAGCGACACAAGACATAATCTGCGATTTGCTCGCACAAGACTTGAAGACAAAATAGATGTATCAGATAGTTTCTTTTTGAGCAATTGGATTAGAAGCATTAGAAATATATTCAACTCAAACCAGTGGGCAAATATAGGAATAGCATTCTTTATACTCACCCTAATTTCATTAGGTTCATATTTCTTTGTAAGAAAAATATGGATTAGAAAAGTTGGCTTTTATTTTGCCTTATTTTTCTTGGTAATTATGTTGATATCTAATAGCTTTGCATTTAAACAAAAACGAAATAGATTAGATAGAAATAGTGGAATAGTGATGGCAGCTTCAGCCTCAGTTATGACATCTCCAGATGCAAATAGCAAGGAGCTTTTTAGACTTCATGAAGGAACAAAAGTGAAGGTGAAGAAAAGTGATGGCATTTGGGTAGAAATAGAGATTGCAAACGGAGGCGTTGGTTGGACATCAAAAGAGAACATCGAGACAATATAGATTTAAATTATTTATGTCAATGAATTAAGTAACCAGCCATTACCTGGTATGATTATTTTAATTACAAAGACTACCTCAACAATACTAACTCGTAATAAATAATAATCACATGAAAGAGGCAATTGAAAGCTTATTACCATTAGAGAGAAACCTGTTCTTTATTTTAAATGGTAGCGACTCTGTTTTTTTAGATAATATATTCTGGACAATAACCGGAAAATTAATATGGGTGCCAATGCTTATTTTTATAGGGGTTATGATTTTTCATAAAACCCCAATAAAAGTTGCAATTATAACAATTCTATCAATTGTGATTTTGTTTGCACTTTGCGATCAAATTTCATCAACATTTTTCAAAGGTTATTTTCAAAGATTCCGCCCAACACACCATCCTGATTTCATGAATTTTGTAGATACCGTAAGAGAGTACAGAAGTAGGGGATATAGTTTTATTTCGGGTCATGCAACTAATAGTTTTGGTATTGCTATTCTGCTTTCAAGAATATTTGTAAGCAGATGGATAACAATTCCAATTATATCATGGGCCACATTGAACAGCTACTCAAGATTATACTTAGGAGTTCATTTCACAACTGATATAGTAGCAGGCATACTGGTAGGAAGTTTAATTGGACTCCTAGTGTTTGAAATATATAAAGCTACAAAGAAAAGAGTTTTAAAGCTCGAGCCAGACTCTACACTGAAAGTCACTTACAGCGCAAGCAAGTCCAGGATGATTGGCATAGTGCTTATATCATATATATTATTTGTAATTTTATTTAGCCCAATTTTGTCAACATTACCACACTAGTTTTTGTTTTAATATTAAAACAGTAGTAAATGGTCTTTTTTTTAGTTGAAATTTTGCTTATTCTAAAATAATGTGTAAGTTTATGGCATCAATTGATAACGTAGAATATTAATTACATATAAAATTTAAAGAACCATGGCAAGAACTCTCACATTTAACGAATTAAGAGCTTTAAAAGATCAACTGCCTGATGGCAGCATACGTAAAATCGCTGAAGAATTAGGCTTAAAGCCCGAAACAGTTCGCAACTACTTTGGCGGGCACAACTATAAAGAAGGCAAAAGTATTGGTGTACATATCGAACCAGGACCCGATGGGGGCATTGTAGTTTTAGATGACTCTACAATTTTTGATAAGGCACTTTCTATATTGGGACTTGAAGACTATCCTGTTTACGAAACTCAAGAAAAGACAGAGGAGGAAGAGCAGGAAAACTCTTAAAGTATATAAAGAGGCCCAATATTAAAAGATTAACAATCTAAATAATATTGGGCTTTTTCTTTTAAATTATTCAAACCTATTTATCAATCAAATATGCAAAAGGATAACACAAACAATGACAAGCAGAATCAAAACTTGGTTACTGTAGCCATACATTCATATGAGAAAGCAGTAATATTAAAATCCATTCTCGAATCGGAAGGAATAGAAGCTGTAATCCATGGTGTAAGTATAATACAGCCCTCCGCTCCAGGCAATGTTAGGGTTAGGATTAATGAAAGCGATCTACCCAGAGCATTAGCGATTATAGAACAAGTAGATTTCACTTCACATGTTGACTCTGTTGAAGATTTAGAGAGTGTGAAAGGGAAAAATGAAGTTCTAATCCCTGTAGATTTTTCAGATTACACAATGAAAACATGTGAGTTTGGATTTAATCTTGCCAAAGATATCGGCAGTGATGTAAACCTCATACACTCATTTTACACGCCATACTACCCAATGGCTGTTCCCTTTGGCGACTCGTTCGCTGTTCAAAACTCCGACAGAGATTTGTATAAAGATATCAAGGAAAAGGTGGACAATCAAATGAAAGAACTAGTTGATAATATCAACTCTAGGATTAAAAGCGGTGAGTTTCCTGATGTAAAGTTTACAAACGTTATTATTGAAGGATTACCTGAAGAGGAAATTATTTCTTATTCAAAGAAATTTAAACCAAGAGCTGTAGTAATGGGAACTCGTGGCAGCAATGCAAAAGATTTAGACCTGATAGGAAGCGTTACAGCAGAAGTTATAGATGGAAGTCGCACGCCTATTTTTGCTATCCCCGAGAACTCTAAAGATATGGATATTTCTCAAATTAAGAATATTGCATTTCTTACTAACTTTAGAGAGCGAGAGTTTAAAGCTTTCGATATTATGATGAATTTTATTAGTCCATACCCTATCACTGTTCATCTTGCACATATGGCACGTAAGGGAGATGTATGGGATGAGATAAAACTATCTGGAACCCAGAAATATCTGAAAGAACAGTATCCTAATTTAGATATTAAATACAAATTATTGGATAGAGATAAGCAGCTCGAACTTGTATTAGAAGAATTTGTATCTCAAAATCAAATTGATATGATAGCAATGTCGAGCTCACGTAGAGGCTTGTTTGCTCGCATATTTAATCCTGGAATTGCACGACGAATGCTTTTCCACTCAGACACACCCCTTTTCGTAATCAAGGGACTTTAGTGTACAATGTAGTTTATTAAAAAGTTGGTGTAGTTTGTTCTTAAAAAATTGGAATCAAGACAAACAATTACTTATGACTTGGCCATTAGGGTTAATATCCAAATGGCCAAGTTTTTTTTAAATAGAAAACATTATATATCTTTGCTACATGATAAAATCATTAATAATAAGATGAGCTTAGTAAGTTCTTTAGAAAGTATCGGCGAGTATGTTGTTCTGATGAAACGAACCATGTCTCCGCCTGACCGAATAAGAGAGTTTTTTAAGGAATTTTCGAAAGAGACGTATAAACTTGGGGTAAACTCAATATGGCTTGTAATGATTATTTCGTTCTTCATTGGGGCTGTAATTGTCATGCAAATTGCACTTAATATAGACTCTCCCTTACTGCCACGATTCACCGTTGGCGTCGTATCGCGTGAGATAATTTTATTAGAGTTCTCATCCACAATAATGTGTCTTATACTTTCGGGAAAAGTGGGATCAAATATAGCCTCGGAAGTTGGCACAATGAGAGTTACAGAACAAATTGATGCTCTTGAAATAATGGGGGTAAATTCTGCGAACTATCTTATTATGCCAAAGATATCTGCATTTGTTGCTTTTATGCCTGTTTTAGTCATAGTAAGCATGTTCCTTGGCCTATTTGGAGGCTACATTATTTGCCTTATAACTGGTGTTCCACCCGTTTCTACATATGTTTACGGCATACAATTCTTTTTTAGAGAGAGGTTTGTATGGATGTCAATTGTAAAGTCAATGCTTTACGGATTTATAATTGCGTCCGTATCTGCATACTATGGCTATTATGTAAAAGGGGGCTCGCTTGAGGTAGGTAAAGCAAGTACCGACTCGGTGGTTATAAACAATATCCTTATTTTAGCAACAGACCTAATGTTCACTAATCTTACAGCATAACTTAATTATATGATAGATGTAAAAAATCTTACTAAGCAGTTTGATGGAAGAGTAGTTCTTGATAATATTAGCACTAGCTTTAAGGAGGGTGTAGTCAACATGATTATAGGTAAAAGCGGTTCTGGTAAAACTGTTTTTCTTAAATGCATGATTGGACTCATTGAGCCTACAAGTGGCGAAATAAATTTTGAAGGGAAGAACATTGTGAATATGCGCAACCGAGAAATGAAACACCTAAGGCGTGATATGGGAATGATGTTTCAAGGCTCTGCTCTATTCGACTCACGAACGGTACTTGAGAATGTTATGTTTCCATTGGATATATTTTCGAGGAAGAACAAACGCGAAAGGAGAAAGCGTGCAGAGTTTTGCCTCGAAAGAGTGAACCTTTCGGATGCCGCCAACTTATACCCCTCTGAAATTTCTGGTGGGATGATGAAACGAGTAGCTATTGCAAGAGCCATTGCATTAAACCCAAAGTATTTGTTTTGTGACGAGCCAAACTCGGGTCTTGATCCACGAACTTCACAATTAATTGATGAGTTAATAGCTGATATTACAAAAGACTTAGGTATTACATCAATAGTAGTATCACACGACATGAACTCTGTAATGAATATTGGAGATGAGATAGTTTTCTTAAATGAGGGGGTACTAGAATGGACAGGAACTAAAGAGACGATAATGGATACAGACAATGAAATTTTAAACGAGTTCGTATTTGCGTCAGACCTTTTCAAGAAAATAAAAAAAGCAGAACAACAATAACCAAACTAAAATAAAAATGGAATACACATGAAGAGTATATAACGAGCGTCACTCTAATTCTTTTATGTGTGCTTGGTAAACAATTATCAGAAATAATTGTTATTCAGACAGCAACAACCATTTTATTTTTCAAACCACATATAAATAAACCGATAAGCGGCATGAGACAATCAAAGAAAGTGCCGCTTTTTAATATATAATTATGGCAAAATTATTACAAATAAAAAATCTGCATGCAGTTGTAGATAATAAGGAGATTTTGAAAGGCGTTGATATCGAAATTAATGAAGGTGAGATTCACGCTATTATGGGCCCTAACGGTTCTGGAAAGAGCACACTTGCCTCAGTATTAACAGGCAATCCCAAATTTGAAGTAACTAAAGGTAGCGTAATATATAAAGGTGAGGACTTATTGGATATGGACCCCTCTGATAGAGCAAAACAAGGTCTATTCTTAAGCTTCCAATACCCTGTAGAGATTCCTGGAGTAAGTATGGTAAACTTTATGCGTACTGCATTGAACGAACAACGTAAATATAAGGGAGAAGACCCAATTCCAGCTTCTGATTTCTTGAAGCTAATGAAAGAAAAACGTGAACTATTGGGAATAGATAGTCAACTAGTTAGTCGCTCAGTAAATGAAGGATTCTCAGGTGGTGAGAAGAAGAGAAATGAGATTTTTCAAATGGCAATGCTCGATCCTAGCCTAGCAATATTAGACGAAACAGACTCTGGACTGGATATTGATGCACTTAGAATCGTAGCAGAAGGAGTAAACAAACTTCACAGGCCAGACAAGGCTGCAATTGTTATTACACACTATCAAAGACTACTTGAATACATTAAGCCAGATATTGTACACGTACTTAGCAAGGGCAAAATCATTAAAACAGGAGGTCCTGAACTAGCTCTTGAGCTTGAGGATAAAGGATACGACTGGATTATAAACGACTAAAGCAACAATTAAATGATTGAACAACAATATATCGATTTATTTAACGATAACAGAAGCAAAATCGATAAGAACTCCGTTAAAGGGATGAATCGTCATCGTGATGCTGCTTTTGAAGCGTTCAGTAAATCAGGTTTTCCAACTTCAAAACTTGAAGACTATAAGAATACCAATATTGCCAGACTTTTTGATGCTAATTTTGGTATAAATATAAACAATCTACCTATAGAAATAAATCCATATGATGCATTTAAGTGTGATGTGCCTAATTTGAACACACATCTCTACTTTATGATTAATGACAGATTTTATAATAATGGTAGCGAATCGTTAGCACTTCCAAAGGGAGTATTTGTAGGTAGCATGCAAAATTTTGCTGAAAAGCATTCTAAAATATTTAAAAAGCATTATGCACAAGCTGCCAAGGTTGAAGAAAATGGTACCATAGCATTCAATACAATGTTTGCACAAGACGGATTTGTGGTTTATGTGCCAGAGAATGTAGTGATTGAACAACCGCTTCAACTTATTAATCTTCTTAAAAGTGGCGTTGACACCAGCGTTAATAGACGAACTCTTATTATTGCTGAGAAGAATGCACAAGTAAAGCTTTTAGTATGCGATCATGCAATGGATGATGTTGAGTTTGTAGTAACTCAGGTTACAGAAATCTTTGCAGATAGAGATGCTCAAGTAGATGTTTATGAATTAGAAGAAAACTCAGCTAAAACAAAAAAGATAAACAATTTATACTCTGAGCAAAAAGAGAACTCGCATGTAAACGTGTCTGGAATAACTCTTCACAACGGAGTTACAAGAAACAACTATACTTTCCGTCTGCTTGGTGAATATGCTGAGGCACACATCGGAGGGCTGGCTATTTGTGATAAAGAACAACATGTTGATAACTTTGCCTTCCTTGATCACTCTGTACCCAATTGTCATAGTAATGAGCTCTTTAAATATGCTCTTCAAGACAAATCAACAGGAGTATTCTGTGGCAAGATTTTAGTAGAAGTTGATGCACAAAAAACATTAGCATACCAAGATAATAAGAACCTCTTAATATCGGAGGATGCAAGAATGTATTCTAAACCTCAACTTGAGATTTATGCTGATGATGTGAAATGCTCTCACGGGCTAACTACGGGTCATATTGATGACGATGCATTATTCTATTTACAAGCAAGAGGTATATCTGAAGCCGAAGCTCGCATGATTTTGATGGTAGCTTTCACTATAGATGTAGTAGATATGATACGTATCGAATCACTTCGTGAAAGATTAGAGGATCTAATAGATAAAAGATTTCGCGGAAAGCTAATGAGATGTGGAGATTGTGAGGTTTGCAAATAACTTCATTATTACAAATATTGATTATATAGACAAGTGCTTAATTAAGTAGATGTCTTATATTATAATCTACTAATTTATTCGCAATGTCACTATTTCAGTTAATGCAACTATCACCAATTTTGGTTTTATCATTAACAGATAGTGGCATTGTTCGTTATTAATATCACTCGTGATTGACAACAATTTTACAAAATGGATATAACTAAAATACGTTCCGATTTCCCTATTTTATCTCGCACAGTGTACGACAAGCCCTTGGTTTATCTTGACAATGCTGCAACAACGCATAAACCCAAGTGTGTTGTTGACAAGATAACTGAAATGTATTACACCATAAACTCAAATGTGCACAGAGGAGTACATCTTTTAAGTCAAGAGGCCACCCAAGCACACGAAGGCTCAAGAGAGAGAGTTAGAGAATTCATTAACGCTAAGTCAAAAAATGAGATAGTGTTTACAAGAGGTGCCACTGAAGCAATTAACCTTGTAGCATCATCATTTTGCAGAGAGTTTTGTAGCGAAGGGGATGAAATTCTTATTACAGAGATGGAACATCATTCAAATATTGTTCCATGGCAATTACAAGGTGATATAAGAGGAGTAAAACTATCAGTGGCTCCAATCAATGATAAGGGAGAGCTAATAGTTGATGAATTTGAGAAAAAGATTACCTCCAAGACCAAACTAATTTCACTTATTCATATTTCGAACGTACTGGGAACTATCAACCCAATAAAGCAGATAATTGAAATTGCACACAAGCATGACATACCTGTTCTTGTGGACGCTGCTCAATCGATCCAGCACACATCAATTGATGTTCAGGAGCTGGATTGTGACTTCCTTGTCTTTTCGTCACACAAGCTTTATGGACCCACAGGCATAGGCGTACTTTATGGAAAAGAAAAATGGCTCGAAAAAATGCCCCCATATCAAGGCGGAGGAGAAATGATTTCGACCGTTACATTTGAAAAGACAACATTTAACGAATTGCCATTTAAATTTGAAGCAGGAACACCAGATTTTATTGGGTCAAGCGCATTAGCTACAGCTATAGATTATATATCTAATATCGGAATGGATAACATATACAACTACGAAGCTCAATTACTTAACTATGCAACCAATAGACTTCTTGAAGTTGATGGACTTTCTATTGTAGGAAATGCTAAGGAAAAAAGTAGTGTTATCTCATTTCTAATAAAGGATATACATCCATACGATATGGGAACTCTCCTTGATAGAATGGGTATTGCAATACGCACTGGCCATCACTGTGCCGAAACACTTATGCACCGCTTAGGCATAGAGGGCACAATGCGCGCTTCATTTGCTTTATACAATACAAAGGAAGAAATTGATATACTTGTTGATGGTATTAAAAGAGTTGCAAAGATGTTTTGATATAAGACAAAACATC
>CAYTQG010000043.1:0-18756 GCA_964439965.1 uncultured Proteiniphilum sp. | reverse complement strand
TATGAAACAAATCTTTTTCTTAATTCTATTCGTTATAAGCCTTGGTGCTAATGCACAAAGCAAGCTTGATTATGCCCAATACAATAATTTGACTGAAGTGGAAGGAACTCCATATGTGATTGCTTCGATCGAGGAGAGAGGTAAAATGGCTATCGTCAAAACAAATTCTCTGTTATTTATCAATAGCGAAACGGGTGAGACAACCGAGGTTGACTTTTCGGAGAGTCCTAATGTGCCTCGCTTTGAACAAATCAAAATAGATAGTTTGAATATAAATCTTATATTAGTGTCGGCTCGCACAGTGGATTTGGATGGGAAGAAAGGGATTGATTGGAACGATCCGATTCAGATTATAATATTATCAACAGATGGAAAGGAGAGAACGCAACTGACTGACGACAAGCTGTATGTAAGGAATTGGGTGGTGAATAAAGAGGCTGGCACCATTGTCGTTTCGGGATATTATGATACTAATAATAATGGCAAGTATGATAAAACTGACAAGGCTGAGATAGCAATATATGACTTAAAGACATTCAAACTGATAAGTAGAATATAATCAAATTGTAATCTTCTTTGATAATATACAAAAAAAGCCTCGAATATTCGAGGCTTTTAAATATTGTTTTGCGAAGTTGAAATTTATTATTCAGCAACTACTTCAAAAGGAATTTCTACTGAAACTTCTTTGTGAAGTTTAGCAATAGCTACGTAGTTTCCTACTTCTTTTACTGATTCTTTAATTTCGATTAGTCTTCTTTCTACTTCAAATCCTTTTTCGCTAAGTGCGTCAGCAATTTGAATGTTGGTTACAGAACCAAAGATTGTGCCTGAAGAGCTAGTTTTTGCACCAATAGTTAGTGCTACGCCTTCAAGTTTTGCAGCTAGTGCTTCAGCATCAGCCTTGATTTGTGCTATTTTGTGAGCACGTTGTCTTTGATTTTCTGCAAGTACTTTCTTTGCTGATTCGGTTGCAATTATTGCTTTTCCTTGAGGGATAAGATAGTTGCGTGCGTATCCTTTCTTTACATTAACGATATCGTCTTTGTAGCCCAAATTAGCTACATCTTCTCTCAAAATTACTTCCATTTCTTTTCCTCCTTTATTATTTCATTAAATCGGTTACGTATGGAAGCAGAGCAATGTGACGAGCTCTTTTAACTGCTTGCGCAATACGACGTTGAAACTTAAGTGATGTACCTGTAATTCTACGTGGAAGGATTTTTCCTTGCTCGTTCAAGAATTTCTTCAAAAAGTCAGGATCTTTATAGTCGATATATTTGATACCGTTCTTTTTGAAACGACAATACTTTTTCTTTTTAATATCTACCGATACTGGAGTCAAATATCTGATTTCTGATTGTTTAGCCATTTCTTAGTCCTCCTTTTCTTCTGATTTAACTTCTTCTTGTTGCGCTTCAGCTACAACTTCTTCTTTCTTACCACCTCTGTTGCGTCTTCTCTTTTCTGCATATTCAAGCATAAATTTGTCTTGCTTGATAGTTAGGAAACGAATCACACGCTCGTCACGACGGAAGTTAACTTCCAATCTGTCGATAATTGATGGATTTGCTTTAAACTCTAGAAAATTGTAAAATCCTGTTGATTTTTTGTCGATGGGATATGCAAGCTTGCGTAGTCCCCAGCTTTCTTCGTTTACGATTTCGGCCCCTTGATCTGTAAGGAGGGTTTTGAATTTTTCAACCGCTTCCTTCATCTGTGCATCAGACAAAACGGGAGTCAAAATGAAAACGGTTTCGTAATTGTTCATACTCAAATGAATTTTTAATTAATAATTTATTATATCCGAATTTGTTTTTTCGGTGTGCAAAGATACTATAAATGAATTTAACTGCAAAAAAATTGATTGCTAATCTTTTACGGCACAACTTGCAATGTAATTGTGGCTCTTGGTCTTTAATGAGGATTGAAAAGTCCTGATTCGAAAATATTGTTGTACTTTTGCATTAAAATTAATCACAGGATGAGAAATATTAATGATTTTGAAATTATGTCGCCTGTGGGTTCTTACGAATCTTTGATGGCGGCAATTCAGGGCGGAGCCGATTCAATTTACTTTGGTATCGAGGGATTGAATATGCGTGCTCGCTCGTCAAACAACTTCACTATTGATGACTTGCACGAGATTGTGCGAATTTGTAAAGAAAATAATTTAAAAAGTTATCTCACTGTCAACACTATCATTTATGATAATGATATGCAGTTGATGTATAAAATTGTGGACGCTGCAAAGGAGGCCAACTTGTCGGCTATCATTGCATCGGATGTGGCAGTGATGATGTATGCTCGCCAAATTGGTGTAGAGGTGCATCTATCTACTCAGCTTAATATTACAAATACGGAGGCTCTGAAATTTTATGCTCAGTTTGCAGATGTGGTGGTGTTGGCTCGTGAGCTTAATCTTGATCAGGTGGCTTCTATCTATAAAGATATTGTGGAGCAGGAAATCAAGGGACCATCGGGTGAGTTGATTAGAATTGAAATGTTTTGTCATGGTGCTTTGTGTATGGCAGTGTCGGGTAAATGCTATTTGAGTTTGCACGAAAAAAACAGATCAGCAAATCGTGGCGATTGCAATCAAATTTGCCGCCGTGGATATACAGTGAAGGATAAGGAGGGAGATATTGAGCTTGATATTGACAATGAGTATATAATGTCGCCAAAGGATTTGAAGACGATTCACTTTATGAACAAAATGATGGATGCTGGTGTGCGAGTTTTCAAAATAGAGGGTCGTGCTCGTGGTCCTGAATATGTGCGTATTGTGACATCGTGCTACAAAGAGGCTGTGCTAGCTTATTGTGATGGCACGTTTGATGAGGACAAAATTAATGTATGGGATCAAAAGCTATCTACAGTATTTAATCGCGGATTTTGGGATGGTTATTACCTTGGACAACGCCTTGGAGAGTGGACGCATAGATATGGTTCGGGTGCTACCAAGCGTAAGGTTTATGTGGGTAAGGCTGTTAAGCATTTCACTAATATCGGGGTGACTGAGTTTTTGGTTGAGGCCCAGTCGATAGGCGAGGGTGAAGAGTTATTGATAACTGGTCCTACCACGGGTGCAATTTTCATAACGGCTGAAGATATGAGGGTTGACTTAAAAACTGTTTCGGAGGTGGTTAAGGGTGAGAGTTTTTCGATAAAAACTGCCGAAAAGATACGTCCTAATGATCAACTATACAAAATGGTGAAGGCTAATAGAAGAGGCACAGCACATGAGAGGTAGGCTGTGCTCTCTCATTTTTTTTATTACTGCATCCACATAAATTCTTTTATGTCTGGATGCTTTTCTATATTGCGAATAAGACTACTGATGCTGTCTTCTTCTACATTCCTTAGTCGTATAGTAAAAGAGTAGTGATCCTTTTTTTGCTCTATGATGTAGGATAGGACTTTAAGATTTTTATTATTCTGAAACTCTTCAAGTACTTCCATATTTTTTAGATATGAGTCTGTTACAATCTTTAATGTAACTTGCTTGAACTTCTTTGAATACATGTGTTGTATTGGTTGCATGGCCCACAAAATAAGCAGTGCTATTATTGTGGTGGCCACTGCTGCCACATACATTCCTCCACCAGTGGCAAGGCCAATGGCGGCTACTGTCCATAGTCCGGCTGCTGTGGTGAGGCCACGCACCGTTCCTTGTTTTAAAAATAGTATAGCACCTGCGCCAATAAAACCAATGCCACTTACCACTTGTGCTGCTACTCGAGATGGGTCTAGCTCTACATTGTCATATTGTAGTATATCTTTAAATCCAAATGCCGATACTATCATAAACAAACATGCACCTACACCTACTAGCATGTGGGTGCGAGTTCCTGCCGACCAGTCTTTACGCTCTCGTTCCATGCCTATAAGAGCTCCTAGGAAAGCAGCTAATAATAGTCTGATTAATACTTCTTCGGATGATATCATGTTGTTTTGTTTTTATTAGATGTAACCTTTTAAAAAATTAAATGTTCACCTTGTTGTAAAAAAGAGAGGGAGCAACTTGCGTCACTCCCTCTTGTAATGGTTGCTTTGTGTGATTAATTAGTCTTCCAAAAAGTTTGGATACATATAATCTGTTGGTGACACAAATGTTTCTTTTATTGTTTGTGGAGATACCCATCTTAGTAGATTGAATATCGATCCTGCTTTGTCGTTGGTGCCCGAGCCACGACCACCGCCAAATGGTTGTTGATCTACAACGGCGCCAGTTGGCTTATCGTTGATGTAGAAGTTGCCTGCGGTGTGTGTTAGGCATGTGGTCATATGTTCGATACTGGCTCTGTCTGATGAGAATATTGCACCTGTAAGTGCATAATCGGTAGTTTTGTCCAAAATTTCCATTGTCTCATCAATCTTGTCAGGCTCGTAAATATATACTGTAAGTATTGGCCCGAATAGCTCCTCTTTCATTGTGAAGAAATCAGGCTTTTTAGACAGAATCACTGTTGGATGTATGAAGTATCCTTCGGATTTGTCGTATGTTCCTCCAAAAATTACATCAGCATCATCAGAGGCTTTTACGTCGTCGATTACTTTTGCAAGTTTATCGAATGACTCTTCATCAATAACTGCATTTACGAAGTTGGTGAAATCATCAACTACTCCTGTTTTAATTTTAGCAATATCTTCACCCATAAATGTTTTCACATCTTCCCAAATATTTGAAGGAATATAGGCACGTGATGCTGCCGAGCACTTCTGACCTTGATATTCGAATGCTCCGCGAGTAAGGGCAGTAGCCACTTGCTTAGGATCGGCAGTATGGTCGGCAAATACATAATCTTTACCTCCCGTTTCGCCTACTATTCGTGGATATGATTTGTAGGTCTCCATATTGTTGGAGATGGTTTTCCACATTCCGTTGAATACACCCGTTGAGCCTGTGAAGTGAAGACCTGCAAAGTCTCTATGATTGAAAATAACATCGGCTGCTTCTCGACCGCCTACGTAAACTAGGTTTATAACACCATCAGGCAGGCCTGCCTCTTTTAATATTCTCATTATCAGATTGGCAGAGTATGCTGCTGTTTTTGAAGGCTTCCACACTACGGTGTTTCCCATAAGTGCAGGGGCTGCACCTAAGTTGCCCGCAATAGCTGTGAAGTTGAATGGTGTAAGTGCAAATACAAATCCCTCTAATGGGCGCCACACTGTGCGGTTCCACACGCCTGGTGATGAACTTGGTTGCATGGCGTAAAGATCGTACATGTTTTTTACGTTATATCTATAAAAGTCAACCAGCTCACATACTGCATCAATTTCGGATTGGAATGCATTTTTTGATTGATTAATCATTGTAACTGCATTAAACTCCGCTCTGTATGGTCCAGCAATTAAATCGGCTGCTTTTAAAAATATAGCGGCACGGCTTTCCCAATTCATAGCTTCCCATGCTGGTTTTGCTTTTAGTGCAGCATCAATAGCCATTTCCACATGGGTTTTATTGCCTTGATGGTAGTGGCCTAGTAGATTTTTGTGATTGTGTGGAGGGCGTATTTCGTGAAGTTCGTTAGTTCTAACCTCTTTGCCATCAATAATCATGGGCAGGTCCAAGCCTCCTTTGTTTAGCTCTGCAAGTTTATCTTGAAGGGCTTTTCTTTCTGCTGTGCCCGGAGCGTAGCTCAATACGGGTTCATTTTTAATACTTGGTAGTTTATAAATTCCTTTCGGCATAAATAATATTGTATTTTAATGGTTTGTATATTATATAGTACCACAAACTTACAAAAATAAATGGAAACTAACGGGGTTAATTAATAGATATCTCGTGCTGTTTTTGAAACGTAAACATATGTTGGTTTTAAGTTTATAAATAAATAGAGTATGGGTGTATAACTTACAATTTAAAGTGAGGTGTCTGTTTGATGTTTTAATTTATTACTTTGAAATATATTTTTGCGAAACACTTTTTTTGATAATAAATAATCTTATTTTTGTAGAAAATCTAACTACTTTCAAAAAAATATGTTTACTACACAGAATAAAATAGACTTTAGCAACACTGAAGTTGCTTTCAAAGATAAAACTAGTAATGAACTTCGTCAATCACATTTGTTGTTCAGAGTAATGAATAATAATGCAATGGTAAAGCTTGGGAAAAAGATGGTGAATTTTGCTTTTGCCATTCATTTTCCAATAAGAGGAATTATTCGTAATACGATTTATAAGCACTTTGTGGGTGGAACATCTATAAGTGATTGTGCAAAAACAATTGATAGATTAGCCAGACGCAATGTGAAAGCAATTCTGGATTTTGCGGTAGAGGGAGAAGAGAAAGATGAGTTGTTTGATGCAACTTGTGATGAGGTGATTAGAACTATTGAGTTTGCACGTGGCAACAAAAACACTCCGTTTAGTGCTTTTAAAATAACAGGAATAGGCCGATTTTTGCTCCTTGCCAAAATGAGCGATGAGGTTGAGGTTACTGACGATGAGAGGGCTGAGTTTGAAAGAGTTTACAATCGTGTGGATAGAATATTCAAACGCGGTTATGAGTTGGGTGTGCCAATTTTAATAGATGCTGAACATTCGTGGATTCAACCCATTTTAGATAAAATGGTGCTTGAGATGATGGAAAAATACAATAAAGAAAAGGCTATTGTGCAAAACACCTATCAAATGTATCGCCACGATGCAATAAAAAGATTGAAGGAGCATCATAAAATATCGTTAGAAAAGGGATTTAAGTTTGGACTTAAAATTGTTCGTGGTGCTTATATGGAGATTGAGCGTGCCCGTGCCGATGCTATCGGATATCCGTCTCCTATTCAACCCGACAAGCCAGCCACAGATAAGGATTTTGATGATATCATTAGGTATTTTATTAATAATATCGATACTATCGATTTTATGGTGGCTACTCACAATGAGAATAGTACTCAGCTTCTGGCTTCATTGATGGAGGAATATGGCATTCCAAAAGACCATCCATCGGTGTATTTTTCTCAACTTTATGGAATGAGCGATCACATAACATTTAATCTATCCGAATTAGGTTACAATGTTGTTAAATACATTCCTTATGGTGAGGTTAAGATTATGATGCCTTATCTTTTTAGAAGGGCCGAAGAGAATACCTCTGTGAAAGGTCAGTCGAGCCGAGAGCTAAATATGATAGAGACTGAGATTAAGAGAAGGAGGAATAATAAATAGATCAATAAAAATAATGTTTTATAATAAGAAAACAGGAGTTAGGCCATATTTTTTAGCTTTACTCCTGTTTTTTGTATTTCGATATTTAATAAACTTACAAGTCCAATAAAGCCTTTTCGGCGTTACTATTGCCAAATAGCATATCCGATGGGTTTTCTAATAGTTGCTTTACTCTCACTAGGAAGCTTACAGATTCGCGCCCGTCAATTACTCTGTGGTCATAAGATAATGCAACATACATCATGGGGCGAGCTACTATTTCTCCGTCTATTACCACGGGGCGTTCTATAATATTGTGCATGCCAAGTATAGCTGATTGAGGTGGATTGATAATTGGTGTGGACATCATAGACCCAAACACACCTCCATTAGTTACGGTAAAGGTTCCTCCACTCATCTCTGGAATCGAGAGTTTACCATTTCTAGCTTTATCGGCAACCTCTAAAATAGATTTTTCAATCTCAGCCAAACTTAGGCTCTCTACGTTTCGTATTACAGGTACCATCAGTCCCTTAGGTGTGCTCACTGCTACCGAAATATCTGCATAATCGTATGTAACCATATTTTCCTCATCTATCATTGCGTTTACTGTGGGGTATTCTTGTAAAGCAATCGAACAGGCCTTTAGGAAGAAGGACATCATGCCAAGCTTAACGCCATGTTTCTCAACAAATGCTGGTTGATGTTTCTTGCGAATATCCATTATAGGCTTCATGTTCACTTCATTGAATGTGGTGAGCATTGCAGTTTCGTTCTTAACGGATACTAGTCGCTCACTAAGCTTTCTTCTTAGTGCGCTCATTCTGTTGCTATCCGAGTTTCTGCTAGGTGCTCTCTTTAGAGACCCAATATCGCTTTGAAGCATATCCTGCGAGCCAATAACCGCCTCTATATCCGACTTCTTAAGTCTGCGAAGCCCGTTTACCACATCTTCAATTGATAGGTTGTATTCCTCCATCAGTAGCTGAGCCACAGGAGTAGTTTTAACCTTGTCATATTCACTATCGCTTTTTTGTGGAATAGATTCTGTTTTTACTTCTTTCTTTGGTTCCACAACCTCTTCCTTTTCAACCTCTTTCTTCTCTTCAACTGGCTGTGCTGGTGCTTCCTCTTCTTTAGGTGCTACTGATGTGTCGATGGTGCATGCCACTGCTCCTACCTCCACACTATCTCCCTCAGCTACCTTAATTGATATTTTTCCTGAATCGTCTGCAACCAAAGTTAGTGTAGCTTTTTCCGATTCTATTTCAGCAATTTCAGTATCTCTTTTTACAATATCGCCATCTGCTACAAGCCACTTGTATATTTCAACGTGCGTAATCGATTCGCCAGGGCTTGGTATTTTCACTTCTATTATTGCCATAATATCTTTTGATTTTTCTTGTTCGTAGTTTTAGTATTTATAATACTATTTAATAGCCTCTGCGATAATCGCTGCCTGATTAATTTTGTGTAGCGCAGTTAATCCCTCAGATGTAACTCCACTTGCAGCTCGGCTAATAATTTTAAGATTACAATTATCCAAATAGTGCTTCACAAATAATGCCCCACCCATGTTTAATGGTTCTTCTTGAACCCACACAATTTCTATATCCTTGTTATAGCTTTCCAACAAATTGCCAAGTTGCTTTTGTGGAAATGGATATAGCTGTTCTACTCTTACAATAGAAATATGGTTGGCACCTTTTTCCTTACGTGCTGCATTTAGCTCGTAGTAAATTTTTCCTGAACATAGTATCAACCTTGTTACGTCAGAATGCGAGTTTAATTCTTTGTCTTCTATCAACTCCATAAAGTGGCCTTCAGTAAAATCGCTCAGTGTGGATACGCACTCAGGATGACGGAGAAGACTCTTGGGGGTGAAAGAAATTAGTGGTACTCTTATATCTCTGTGCAACTGACGGCGTAGTGCATGGAAATGATTAGCGGGGGTAGTAGGATTAACTACCTGCAGGTTGTAATTTGCACATAGAATCAAAAAGCGTTCAATTCGTCCACTTGAGTGCTCAGCACCTTGCCCTTCATATCCGTGTGGAAGGAACATTACAAGTCCAGACTTAATTCCCCATTTCTCTTTTGCCGAAGATATATATTGGTCAACAATTACTTGCCCAACATTAAAGAAATCGCCAAACTGTGCCTCCCAAATTGTTAATCCATATGGTTGCGCAAGAGCATATCCATACTCAAAGCCTAAAATTCCATACTCATTAAGTGGTGAGTTGTAAACCTTTACATCGGCTTGCTCTCCGCCTAAATCTCTTAATGGGAAATATTGCTCTTCACCATCCTCTGTAATGATTTCTGCGTGTCGGTGAGAGAATGTGCCTCGCTGTGTATCTTGTCCGCTAAGGCGCACTGGGAACCCCTCTTTTGCAAGTGTGGCATATGCCATTAGCTCGCCCATTGCCCAGTCGTAGCTATCCTTTTCAATCATTTCCGATCTCTGAGCAAATAGCCTTACCGTTTTGTTGTAGAAGTTTTTGTCTGAAGGCAGTGTAGTAATACTATTAGCCAAACCCAAAAATGTCTCTTTGGTAACCTTAGTGTTCACAGGATTTTCAAAATCCTCACCCCTTGGCAATCTTATATTCTTATATTCCTCTTCTAAGAAGGGTTGAATATTAAGCTTAGTAGTGTTAGTTGATGCATCGTAACTTTTGTCAAGCTCCTTATGGAAGTCTGAGAGTCTTTCCTCATATTCCTTCTGAGTCAATACACCTTGTGCAATAAGCTTGTTTGCATAAATGTCACGAGGGTTTTTGTGCTTCGAAATTATATCGTACAGTTTTGGTTGAGTGAATCGTGGTTCGTCACCTTCATTATGTCCATACTTGCGGTATGATAATAAATCGATAAATACATCAATGTTAAACTTCTGACGGAACTCCAGAGCAAGCTTTGCAACAAACACCATTGCCTCAGTATCATCACCATTAACGTGAAACACGGGCGAGTGTGTAACCTTTGCAACATCTGTGCTATAGGTGCTCGATCGAGCTTGTAGGTAGTTGGTTGTAAAGCCCACTTGGTTATTTACCACAATATGTATTGTTCCACCTGTTTTATATCCATCTAATTTCGAAAACTGAATTGTTTCATACACAATTCCTTGCCCTGCTATTGCAGCATCACCATGTATTAAGATTGGAAGAACTTGGTTGTACTGCTTGTTGTACTTGTGATCAAGATTTGCTCGTGCCATACCTTGAATAACAGGATCTACCGCCTCAAGGTGTGATGGATTTGGCATTAGCGAGAGATCTACTTCGCGACCTTCATAATTAATAGTGTTGTTATATCCAAGGTGGTATTTAACGTCTCCATGGATAATCTCCTCATCGTAGTTTTGAGCGTTGAATTCTCTGAAAACTTGCGAATAGGGTTTTCTCATTATGTTGGTCAACACATTGAGTCGCCCTCTATGTGGCATTCCAATAAGAATGTTTCTTACGTCAAACTTACTTCCATGAGCTACTATTGCATCTAGGGCAGGAATTAAGCTTTCGGAGCCCTCAAGAGAAAATCTCTTTTGTCCCACAAATTTTCTGTGTAGATAGTCTTCAAATCCAGAAGCCTCTATTAGTCTATCCAGAATATGAAGTTGGGATTCATTGGATAAGTCCTCCCTGTTTCTGCTACCTTCCATTTTCTCCTGAAGCCACTGCACTATCTCTGGTTTGGTCATATATCGATACTCTACACCTATCGATTTGCAATAGGTCTCTTCCATATGATCGATTATTTCTCGTAGAGTGGCTTTTCCAATTCCTATCTCTTTGCCAGCCTCAAAGGTTTTGTCTAGGTCTTCCTCTGTGAGGTTGAAATTTTTTATGTCGAGTGTTGGCGAGTAGGTTCTCCTTGTTCTTACAGGATTGGTTTTAGTAAATAAATGTCCACGTCTTCTGTAGCCTGATATTAAATTCATTACGTCTATCTCTTTTGACGGAATGCTTGCGGCTTGTCCATTATAACTGGGCGCTACAGCCTGTGGCTTAATTGGATAATGCTTTGAAGCAAGGTCAAAGCCTTCAAAGAAAAATCGAAAACTCTCATCTACGTTTTCAGGGTTTTCTTTGTACTGTTTGTAAAGTTCTTCAATGGCTCCTATGTCCATGTAACTTAACTTGTCTCGGGTATTCATATAGGCAAATTATGATTGAGTTATTCTAACCATAAAGATGATGAATTTGTTCAATATAACCTATTGTTTTGAGTTAAATGTTGATTTAGCCGTTTTTCTTGATATTTATAAATACAAAAAAAAAAGTGACACTCCAGCTGTGGTTGTGTCACTTTTATAAGTATCGTTGTACTTTGTGTTATTTTATTTCCCAAACGTGAGAGTTGTTCATTACAAAGTCGATAAAGCCTTTTGACTTAGATTCCTTTTGTGCTTGCTCTACTTTTTTCTCTAACTCGCTATCATAGGTTAATGCCTCCACAGACCTGATTACACCTAGTGCTACTGGCAAATCCTCATTCTCATATCCCATAAGGCTCAATTTTGTGTGAAGAGTGTTGTCTTGTAGTGTAGCATCGTGTGTTAGCACATCATCAATGGTGTACCCATCCTCGCCAATGGTTACTGATTTTAAATTCCAACCATCCAATACAATACCTTTGTTGTTTTCCTCACCAAATATCATCTTCTCACCATGTCGTAGGAAGATAGTTTTATCTGCTTTCCACTTTCTGTCTGCAATGTTGTTGTGTATTCCATCATTAAAGATGATACAGTTTTGCAAAATCTCTATTACAGAAGTACCCTTATGTTTGCCCGCTTGAGTCATTATTTCTGTAGTGTTTTTCATATCCACATCTATTGCTCTTGCAAAGAAGGTTCCCCTTGCACCAAAGCATAGCTCCGATGGGCGGAATGGATCTTCGATAGTGCCATGTGGAGATGATTTAGAAACAAAACCTCTGTCGGAAGTGGGAGAGTATTGTCCCTTTGTCAATCCATAAATCTTATTATTGAAAAGGATAATATTTATATCCACATTTCTTCTAATGGTGTGTATAAAGTGATTACCACCAATAGCTAACGAGTCGCCATCGCCTGTTGCTACCCATACGTTTAAATTGGGATTGGCTGACTTTACTCCAGTAGCTATTGCAGCAGCGCGACCATGAATGCTATGAAAACCATAAGTATTCATATAGTATGGCAAACGCGAAGAGCATCCAATACCCGAAATTACAGCAGTGTTTTCGGGTGTAACATTCAAGTCGGCCAATGCCTTATGAAGACAGCTTAAAATAGCATGGTCTCCACAGCCGGGGCACCAGCGCACGCTTGCGCTACTCTTAAAGTCTTTTGCTTTATATTGTATTTGTTTTTTTTCAACCGCTTCCATAGTTACTTATTTTCTATGATTTTTGTAAACTCCTCAATCAGATTGCTAACACTAAAGGGTTGCCCCTCTATTTTATTAAATCGATTGATTTTTATATCATCAAACTTGCTTAACAAGAATGATGCAAACTGACCATTGTTTTGCTCGGCAACAATCACTGTTTTATATCTCTTCAAGATATCGTGTGTGTTGCGAGGGAGTGGATTTATAAATCTAAAGTGGGCTAAAGCCACTTTCTTTCCATTATCCTGAAGTCTCATCATTGCCTCAAGTAGGTGACCGTATGTGCCACCCCAACCTACAATTAGTGTATCGGCATCTTCATCACCTATCACTTTTTGCTCGGGTATGTAATTGGCAATTCTATCCACTTTTGCTTGTCTTGTATCCACCATTAGTTGGTGGTTTTTGGGATTAGATGAAATAGCACCCGTATTATAATCTTTCTCTAATCCTCCAATACGGTGCATGTATGATTCAGATCCAGGCACTGCCCAGTATCTTGCAAGTGTTTCGTTGTCTCTTGTGTATGGCTTCCAATCTTCTGCAATGCCTTTAAAGTTGCTTTGAACAAAATTGGGACTAATTGATGGATAGTCATCCATATTAGGAATTCTCCATGCGGAAGCACCATTTGCTATATAGCCATCACTCAAAAGTATTACGGGCGTCATATGCTCAACTGCCAATTTTGATGCCCAATAGGCACTATCGAAACAGTCGGTGGGGGTGGTTGCGGCCATCACCACTAATGGGCTCTCACCATTTCGGCCATATAGGGCTTGTTGCAAGTCAGCCTGCTCGCTTTTTGTTGGCATTCCAGTAGAGGGACCCCCACGCTGCACGTTTACCACCACAAGTGGAAGCTCAGTCATAACAGCTAAGCCCAATGCCTCACTTTTAAGAGCCAAGCCTGGGCCAGATGTGGAAGTAGCTGCCAGATTTCCGGCAAAGCTAGCACCAATAGCTGTGGCTATACCCGCTATTTCATCTTCCATTTGCAAAGCTTTCACGCCAAGGTCTTTTCTGGCTGCTAGCTCCTGCAAAATATCAGTTGCCGGGGTAATGGGGTATGAACCTAGAAATAGTTTCAGCCCAGCCTTCTCAGCAGCAGCAATTAAGCCATATGCTGTTGCCGTGTTGCCATCAATATCTCTATAGAATCCTTTACTGCTATCTATAGTATCTATTCGGTAAGTGGTGGCTGATAAGTGAATATTATTGCCATAGTTATATCCATCTATCAATACCTTAATGTTTGACTCAACCAGTTTGGGACGCTTCTTAAACTTATCTTTCAATAGTTGTTCGGCAATCTCAATAGGTCTATTAAACAACCAGCATACCACGCCAAGAGCAAACATGTTTTTGCTCCTCAGTATTTCTTTATTTTCCAATCCGCTATCTTCGAGTGTACTTTTTGTCATAGAAGTGATGGAGATAGGGATAATCTGTAATCCTTTCAGCCCCAATTCGTGAAATGGGTCGTCCGTTTCAAATTGAGCTTTGTTGAGGTCTCTTTTTGTAAACGAATCAGTGTCGAATATCACAATAGAGCCCTTTCGGAGGTGGTTTTTGTTAACCTTTAATGCAGCTGGGTTCATTGCCACTAGTACGTCAGTTTTATCACCCGCATTATAAATGTCTTTCGATCCAATACGAACCTGGAACCCCGAAACACCATGTAATGTGCCTTGAGGTGCACGAATCTCGGCAGGATAGTCGGGAAACGTTGCAATTTCGTTTCCAAAAATTGCAGACAATGTCGAAAACAGTGTTCCGCTAAGCTGCATCCCATCACCGGAATCGCCCGAAAATCGTATCGTTACCTGCTTTAGTTCTGTAACAACAGCTTTATCTGTCATAATTTATTTATTTAGATTTGGTGTATTTCTAGTCAACTTCTATTCAACTTTTTTGGGGTTGGATTTCAGTTAAATATTTATACACAAAGTAATAAAAGAGTAGGGATAAAAGCAAATCAATTATGTTATATAAATTATAATCGTGAACATACATGCCGAAAAACAGCTAGCGATGTATGTGTTTTGTTTTTTGCTGAGAGTGATTACCTAAAACTCTTATAAAAAATTGCGCTCTCTTGTTGTTTATATGAACATCAATGGGGCTGAAATGTTTTAATATAAAAGCTTGTCCAACAATTTCTAACATATTCCACATGATATTATGTAAACTGTTCTTCAAACTTATATTATAGTTTAACTTTTAAAACATTTATAATTATGTCACATCTAGTAAAAATAAAATCGATTGAACATGTAACCCATGATGTGCTACATTTGCAGCTCGAAAAACCTAGCGATATCAGCTACACACCGGGTCAGGCTGTTGATATCTCTATTAATAAACCAGATTGGGAAAAGGTGAAGAGTTGCTTTACATTCACATCTTTGCCCGAAGATAATGATATTGAGTTCACCATCAAAACATATCCCCAGCGCGATAGGGTAACCAATCAGTTGTTGCAAGCAAAGGCTGGCGATGAGGTATTTATCTACAAGCCCTTTGGCGATATTAAATACAAGGGCGAGGGTATATTCTTGGCCGGTGGTGCTGGTGTTACTCCTTTTATTGCAATCTTTAAAATGCTTGACAAACAAAACAAGCTAGGGGATAATAAACTGATATTTGCCAACAAGAAAAAAGAAGATATCATCCTTAATGAATACTTTGAAGATTTGCTTGGCGATAATTTTATCAATGTTCTTTCAGAAGAGGATGTGGACGGATATAAAAAAGGATATATCACTGCCGAAATTATAAAAGAGGCTATGGATGACAATAGCAAATACTTCTATTTGTGTGGTCCGCCCCCAATGATGACTGCTATGGAAGAGAATCTGAAATCGCTAGGAGTTGCAAAGGAGCAAATTGTTAGAGAAAGCTTTTAGGATGAAGGGTAATTATGCATTAATAACTGGCAGTGCCGATAGAATAGGCAGGGGTATAGCTTTAGAGCTTGCAAGCCAAGGCTATAATTTATTGCTACACTATAATAGCTCGCATGGTAAGGCCGAGGATTTGAAACATCAGGTGGACAAATATGGTGTGAAGTCTCAACTATTGCAGATAAATTTTATGGTTGATAATGACTTCGACGCTATTTTTAGTTCGCTAAAGAGTGACAATATAAATATTGACTTATTAGTAAATTGTGCATCAGATTTTCGCCCATCTAGCTTTGAGGATATAGGCAGTGATTTGTATCATAAGGAGATGAGGATTAATTTTGAGAATATCTACCTCCTAACCAAATCATTTGCTAGAGTTTACTTGAAGGGTAGTATTATAAACTTTATTGATACTAAAGTGGAGAAGAACTACTCTAAGCATCTCGATTATATTCTTAGTAAGAAGTTGCTAAAGGAGTTTACAAAACTCTCGGCAGTGCATCTTGCTCCCAATTTTAGGGTCAATGCTATTGCACCAGGACTTATTTTGCCACCTAAAGACAAAGATGAATCTTATCTTTTAAATCTAGCTCAAGATATACCACTAAAAACTATTGGTAACTTGCAGGAGATACTCAAGGCTGTCAATTTCTTAATTGATAGCAACTTTGTAACGGGGCAAATTTTGTATATTGACGGAGGAGACCATTTAATATAAAAAAAATAGTTGTTATAAATATGAGCAAATATTATATTCCCAATTTATCGATAATTGAAATAGAGAAGCTACGACTGAGAGCCTATATCGGTTTTATGGATTGGGAAAAAGAGAAACTTCAGGATTTGGTTATTTCATATTCGTTTAAGTATGATACCCGAATGGCTAGTGCTAGTGATGATGTGGCTGATGCGGTTGATTATAAGAGGCTAACAAAACAGATAATTGCCTTGGTTGATAATAAACGCTTCCATCTTATCGAGGCATTAGCTGAGAAGATTTATCTGCTAATCCAGAATTATAGTGCTAATGTGCAAGACATTGAAGTGAAGGTTGAAAAGCCATATGCTCTTAGATTTTCGGATAATGTAATGGTTCGAATTTCCTCGCGGGATAGGTACAACACGGCTATAATTGCTTTAGGTTCAAATATCGATAGTGAAATGAATTTTTCTAAGTCGCTTGAAATGATTAAACACTTGGGTATGATTGTAAACAGAACGGAATTTATTGTTACAAAACCGCTTAAGTACGAAAATCAAGATGACTTTTTGAATGGTGCTATCTTGTTGGCCACCACGTGTAGTATGTGGCAGCTAAAGATGGAGCTTAAACAAATAGAGGCGCTTTTGGGAAGGGTGCGAACTGCCAATAAAAATGCCCCAAGGGTTATAGATCTTGATATTATCACTTTCAATTGTAAGGTGGTGGATGATGATATTCATGAGCTGCCTTTCCTGATTGACTTTGTGAATGAACTTGAGCCCGCAACTCAAATACCTGAACAATTATAAATTAGATTATATATATATGTATAAAAATAGCGCAATTAATAGCGCTATTTTTGTAATTCTATTTTTGTCTTTCTATTCTACGCGGCGTATATTTGCCCCCATTCGGTTTAATCTCAAATCTATATCCTGATATCCTCTGTCTATTTGGTCGATATTGTGTATTGTGCTAGTTCCATTAGCGCTCATTGCCGCAATCAATAGCGAAATACCCGCTCTTATGTCGGGCGACGACATTGTCATTGCTTTAAGCTGCGAGCGACCACCATTGCCTATCACCGTTGCTCGGTGTGGATCGCATAAAATAATTTGTGCTCCCATATCGATAAGTTTATCAACAAAGAACAATCTACTTTCAAACATTTTTTGATGTATCAGCACGCAGCCCTCTGCTTTTGTTGCCACCACTAGCATCACGCTAAGCAAATCGGGCGTAAGTCCTGGCCAAGGTGCATCGGCAATGGTTAGTATCGAGCCATCAAGAAACGACTCTATAGTGTAACTATCCTGTTGAGGAATGAAAAGATCGTCGCCTCGTTGCTCCACCGTTATTCCCAGCTTTCTGAAGCTCTCGGGTATGATACCTAAGTTTTTAACTGAAACATTTTTAATTGTAATCTCAGAGGATGTCATTGCTGCCATTCCTATAAAGCTGCCCACCTCAATCATATCGGGTAGTAGCTTGTGGTTGCATCCCGATAGGCTATTTACACCTTTGATGGTGAGCCTATTCGAACCTATTCCATCTATCTTTGCACCCATTTGCACAAGCATTCTGCTTAATTGCTCTACGTATGGTTCGCAAGCTGCATTGTATATGGTAGTTTCGCCCTGAGCCATCACAGCCGTCATCAATAAGTTGGCCGTACCCGTTACGGATGCCTCTTCAAGGAGTATATAATTACCCTTCAAGCTTTTTGCTGATAGACTAAATAGTTGTTTTTCTTCATCGAAAATTAATTCTGCACCCAACTTCATTATTCCATTGAAGTGAGTGTCTAATCGTCGGCGACCAATTTTGTCTCCCCCCGGTTTAGGCACTGTGGCGTGTCCAAATCGGGCTAATAATGGTCCCACTACCATTATTGAACCCCTTAAGGCTGAGCTCTTTTTTATAAAATCGCTTGTGTGGGTGTATTCTAAGTCTATATCTTTCGCACAAAATGAATAGGTGTCGTCGCTTATCTTTTTCACTTTCACACCCATATCTGCAAGTAGAGATATGAGATTATTTACATCCAATATATTGGGAATATTTTCAATAATAACCTCTTCTGTGGTGAGGAGTGTAGCGCAAATTACTTGCAATGCTTCGTTTTTGGCACCCTGTGGCGTTATAGTTCCGGTTAGGCGGTGGCCGCCTTCGATAATGAATGAAGACATATATTTATTTAATGAATCTCTTTATAAGTGTTACAATACAAACTTAAATAAAAAAAGTGTGATTTCATATATTATGCCACCAAATAGAGTGCATATTGCTTGCGATATTTATTTTATGGCTCATTGACACCGTATTTGATATTGGGCGAAATTTTTCATGGCTCGTTTACACCATATTTGGTGCAAAGTAAAATTTTCATGACTCGTTTACACCATATTTAGTACAAAATAAAATATTTATGCCTCGTTTACACCATATTTTCATCGTTTTAGTTTTGCCGTGACTCATTTACACCATAAATGAGGAAATATTTTGCAACCGTGACTCAATGCTCCATTATTTTACTCCAATACAAAATAATTGAACTCAAATAACAATTATTTTGCTCCAAAATAAAAGAATTGAACTCAAATAA
>CAYTQG010000042.1:15910-19292 GCA_964439965.1 uncultured Proteiniphilum sp. | reverse complement strand
AATATTCTTCATATCGTAAGTTTGATTTATTAAATCAATATTTTGTTTTGTTAAAAGATAATTACAAAAGTAGTTAACTTTATATACCAACCCAAATAGGGGGGTATTGTTAGACTCTTAAACTACTACATCATCAAATTTGTATAAATAATTAGTGCCCCCGGCATATTACCGAGAGCACTCACTATTATATTATCTGTACCCAACATCTATTTTATCCAAATGGCAAAATCAATTTAATGATACCATTGCGACCCATATTGTAGATACCGGGACCATCGTGATCCTCTAAATATTTTAATCGACTAAGGTGCGACTGATACGCTTTGTCGAACACATTGTTTACCTGTAGCATCAATTGCAATGAATTCTCCTTGCTATATGGAATGCTTGCCACCATGCCCACATTCAGAAGTGTGTAGCTCTTAGTAGCCGTTTCGGTGCCACTCAATCCCAGATATCTATCTTGCTTGCCTGCATGTTCGACATTGATATTGGGTGTTAGTTTTGATATCCACTTTTTGCTGAGCTCTATTTCGTACGACAAATCACTATTAACTGTCATAGGCGCAATCAACGGCAAGTACTCACCTTGATTTCCTTTGCCTTTAAATTCAGCATCGCGATTATATCCATAAGCAAACGCTATGCTATTGAAAAACTTAAGCCCCTTGATAGATGAAGGATGGATAGACAACCACGCCTCGCCACCATACATTTCGGCTTTCGATTGTTTATAGTCGTAATATCTATTACCACTACCATCTGTTCGCGGATTTCCATCATCGCCCTCTTGAGCCTTTATGAAAATAAAGTTGTCGATATTATTATGGAATAAGCTAATCTCCCCCGTGAAGTCATTGTATCGTGCACTGATACCCAAATCTTGTTGAATAGAAACCTCAGGACCAAAATCTCTATCGCCCTTGTAGTAGATAGCTGCGCCAGGGTCTAAGCCATTGCTGGCAAGCTCTGTGATATTTGGTGCCCTAAATGCACGCCCCACACTACCCTTAAGGCTCAATTGCCTATTGATACGATAAGTAGCCCCAATGCTTGCACTTATATCATGAAAGTTCTTGCTAAACTCGGGAAACTGAAGATAGGCATCTGGCGCTGTTGCCTCTACCTGCTTCTCAAATCCCGTTTCAGGATCAATACCTGTGTAGAAATCATCCCAGCTCTCATGTCTAAAGTCATACCTCAAACCACCGCTCACTGTCCATACATTCTTTTTCCACTTAGCATAAGCAAAGGTTCCAAAATCGAATAAAGAGTAATCAGGAATAGGAATCTCTGTAGCATCCATCACTTTATTTGCCTGCCCCATTCCATTGACACCAAAAGATGTTTCGAGATTTGCAAAAGTGGGTGCATTATATCTTATATCATAATTCAACGTATTTAGTCTCACATACATTCCTTCCTGATCTGGCATTGTGGGGTGATTATACTCACGTCTCACATTTTGCTGACCAGCAATGTTGGCCGCAATACTACCCTCGCCTATATCGTAGTTGCTATTCAAATACAATCTGTAGTGCTGTATTCGGGTGTGTATGTCCGTTATTTTATACGATTTGAGATCCTTATCTGTAACCACCTCTCTATTTGATTCATCATCCTCGTCATCTTCAAGCGTTTGTCGTAAAAACTTTCGAGTTATAGGATCGCGACTACCATCGGGTATTCCCTGCTTATTATCATATAAGGTGAAGTTGAGATGCGTGAAGCCTTTATCGCTTATAATTCCAGCAGTGGCACCAAAGTTTGTTTCATTAAAATTGGTCATATACACACGCCCATCTATCGGGTTTTGATAGTTTTGCGCTATTCGCTGCGATGCATTCACTCCAAAAAGATATTTATCGGTATTGTAGCCCAATCGTAGCCCATTTCCCACCAGTCCATTATTGGTGTGATATTCGCTTATATAATTTCCATGAAGTTTATTATCATAATGATCAGGAATATTGGGGAAGAAACTAATTACACCCGCTATCGCATCAGATCCGTACATCAAACTTGAGGGACCTTTTATCACCTCGGCGCGACCAATATTGTAGTCGTCAATCTCCAATCCGTGCTCATCGCCCCATTGTTGCCCTTCTTGGCGCACTCCATCATAAAGCGTAAGCACACGATTGTAGCCCAATCCTCTAATAAATGGTTTGGAAATATTTGGTCCCGTTTTCATCACAGTTAGCCCCGAACTACTCTTCACCAACGCATCGATAATGTTGGACTGAGGATTGTGGTTTACCTCCTCATACGATAGCGTGGTTACTGGTATTGGATTTTCGCGTATCAGTGTAGCTTTCGATACACCCGTTACCACCACCTCATCAAGCATTTTCATATCTTCGCTCATCACCACCTCAAGAGCTAAGCCATCCGATTCGCCGCTAACCTCTATCTTCTCTTTATATGTTTTATAGCCTAGCGATGATATCACAATACTATATTTACCCCTAGGCAGATTGTTGATTACGAAGTTACCATCCATATCTGTTATCACCACAAAGTCGGTATCGGGTATTGACACAGTTGCGAATGGGATGGGTCCAATTTCGTCTTTCACATTTCCAGTTACAACCCTTTTTTGGGCTACAGCCGAGAGCATAAAAGTGATTAATAATAAAAAAATCAGAGATATTTTGCGCATAAAAAAACAATCTTTTAAATTTCAACATGCAAACATAGTGATTTACAAATGATTCGGACGAAAAAATCCCATTAAAGCATAATAAAAAAATCATATTTTCCAAAACTTTTCTTTAGCACGGTCACTCAAATCAGTTTCTCCAATTGCGAGATTAATAAAGAATCATAGAAACCACATACTCTATTAGGGATATATGCAAACGATATTCGAAAAGTGGATTTTGTTACGAAAAACATTATATAGACAAAACCAAATCGTCTTTTGGCCATAAGACCTTATTAATATCTAAAGCCATATTTGGCTTTTGCCATATAAGTATTGATACAACCAAAACCAATTACAATAAATGCCATATAAAACATTTTAGTTCGTAAATCAAATTTGGTTTTAGTGATAAAAAATATAATTAGTGTCATTTTGATATTACAATAATACTAATCATAAGTGATTGATATTATGGTAGTGCTATAATACGACTAATCATAAGTGATTGATGTTATAATAAGTTTCCGATAATGCTAATCACAAATGATTGATGCTATAATAAGTTTCCGATAATGCTAATCACAAATGATTGATGTTATAATAAGATTCCAATAAGACTAATCACAAATGATTGATGTTATTGTAGCCTTAAAATGATGCTAAATAAATACTTTATGAGGAAAACCAAATGCAATTAAGGTATTCAAAAGTGTTTTATGGCACAAACCAAAT
>CAYTQG010000042.1:0-15810 GCA_964439965.1 uncultured Proteiniphilum sp. | reverse complement strand
AAACCAAATAAAAAATGCGCTATTCTACAACTTAATGAGTAGAATAGCGCAATGATAGAAAGTTTCAGGAAAAAAATCTATTACTTTTCAGAAAGATATGATGAGATACCTTCTTGAGTTGCAGTAAGACCTCTCTTACCTTTGTTCCAGTTTGCTGGACACACCTCACCATTTTCTTCTGTAAATTGTAGTGCATCAATAACTCTTAATGCCTCTTCAACGCTACGGCCAAGTGGCATATCGTTTACAACTTGATGGCGTACAACTCCCTCTTTATCGATTAGGAAAAGTCCTCTGTATGCTTGTGGAGCACCATTGAAAACAAGAGTTCCCTCTTCGCTATAGTCGTACTCGCCTGCAAGCACATCATAATCCATTGATATAGTCATTGCTTGATCGGCAACTAATGGATAAGTAACTCCTTGGATGCCACCATCATTTTGTGGTGTATTTAACCACTTCCAGTGAGAGAAAGCTGCGTCGGTAGAGCATGCTACTACCACAGTGTCTCTCTCTTCAAACTCTTTAAGCTTATCTTGGAAAGCGATTAATTCTGTTGGACACACAAATGTAAAGTCTGCTGGGTAGAAAAAGAATACTACATATTTCTCGCCCAAATATTGTTGTAATGAAAAGTTATCTGCTATTTCGTTTCCGTTAAGAACAACCGATGCATTAAATACCGGTGCTTTTTTACCTACTAATACTGACATAATGTTTATAAATTGATTTGTTATAAAATTTGACACCGCAAATATACGGTCCTCATCATTAATTATAGAATTTATCGACTTCAATATAATATCAATTATTTCTATAAAAAGACATAGCACCAATCACTCTATGAGCATCACATCAATGTTTTTGATAATATACACATTATATATAAAGGAGACCTGATATAAGAGAAAAAAAGACAAATAACGGTTTTTTAACACCACTTGTCGCTCACTTTAAATTAAAATAGTTACTTTTGCATGCAATAAAATTTTTAAAACATATCAGCTATGTCATTTATTGCAAACAGAATCACAATGGAGGGGTTGACATTCGACGACCTTCTATTAGTTCCTGGTTATTCCGAGGTCCTTCCGCGCGACGTTGATTTATCCACCAACTTTACTAGAAACATCAAGCTTAATATACCAATGGTATCGGCAGCAATGGATACTGTTACCGAAACCACTATGGCTATTGCTATAGCCCGCGAGGGTGGCATTGGTGTAATTCACAAAAACATGTCGATTGAAGAGCAAGCTAAACAAGTACAGATTGTGAAGCGTTCGGAAAACGGTATGATCGTAAACCCAATCAGCATTCAACCCCACAAAACTGTTGCCAACGCACTGGCAATGATGGCTGAATATAAAATTGGAGGCATACCCGTGGTATTAGACGATAATACACTGGTAGGTATTGTGACCAATAGAGACTTACGCTTCGAGAAGAATATGGGCAAGCCCATCTCGGAAGTGATGACAAAGGACAATTTGATTACCACCAATCAAGAAACTACCGACCTTGATGCTGCTTCTGAAATACTTCAGGAACACAAGATTGAGAAACTACCCGTGGTGGACGAAAATTATAAGCTGGTAGGACTTATCACTTACAAAGACATTACAAAAGCAAAAGACAAACCATTTGCAGCAAAAGATGAGCAAGGAAGATTGCGCGTGGCAACAGCTATTGGCGTAACGGGCGACTCAGTAGAAAGAGCCACTGCTCTTGTAGAAGCTGGTGTGGATGCACTTATTATAGATACTGCACACGGACACTCTAAAGGGGTGGCACAAATGCTTAGAACTATTAAAGGAAAATTCCCTCACATTGATATAGTGGTAGGAAACATTGCAACTGGCGAAGCTGCTAAGTTTTTGGTTGAAGCTGGTGCGGATGCCGTGAAGGTAGGTATTGGTCCAGGCTCTATTTGCACCACACGTGTGATAGCAGGCGTGGGAATGCCACAAATATCAGCAATTTATGATGTTCACCAAGCACTAAAAGGAACTGGAGTACCAATTATTGCCGATGGTGGCTTGCGCTACTCTGGCGATATTGTGAAAGCATTGGCAGCCGGTGGCTCGTCAGTAATGATGGGATCGCTTTTAGCTGGTACAGAAGAATCGCCTGGTGAAACCATTATTTATAGCGGACGTAAGTTTAAAACCTATCGTGGTATGGGCTCGCTTGCAGCAATGGAAAAGGGATCGAAAGATAGATACTTCCAAGATGTGGAAGATGATATCAAAAAGCTTGTACCCGAGGGTATCGAAGCACGTGTTCCGTACAAAGGCACTCTTCAAGAAGTAATTTACCAAATGGTGGGAGGCCTACGTGCTGGAATGGGATACTGTGGCGCATCGCATATCGAAAAACTACACGATGCTAAGTTTACCCGCATCACCGCTGCCGGATTCGTTGAGAACCATCCACACGGTGTGATGATTACTCGCGAAGCACCAAACTATAGTAGAGATAAAGGATGATATTCCGAAAAGAAGATATTTGAAAAGTAGAGGGTGTATCACAACTCTATAATACATAATTAAGGGCTTGGCATAATGTCGAGCCCTTAATGTTTTTATAAAGTTCTAACAATTAAGAAGAAACAAAACCCCTACAATATTAGTTAGTAAGCAAATTGGATTGGCTTTTCTTATTTTTTTATTACCTTTGCAATCAATTTTTTGAAGCGTATAAACATATTGACTATGAGCAAAATATTCACTGAATACAACCAATTAAACCTATCGGAAGTAAACAAAGAAATGTTGGAACGATGGGATGAGCATGATTTGTTTCACAAGAGTTTGGAGATGCGTAAAGGGCATCCCGAGTTTGTATTTTACGAAGGACCTCCTTCGGCAAACGGTATGCCTGGTATTCACCACGTTATTGCACGCTCTATCAAAGATATATTTTGTCGTTATAAAACGATGAAGGGCTTTTTGGTGAACCGAAAAGCTGGTTGGGACACTCATGGGCTTCCTGTGGAGCTTAGTGTGGAGCAATCATTAGGTATTACGAAAGAAGATATTGGTAAAAAAATTACTGTAGAAGAATATAATAATGCTTGCCGCAAGGAGGTAATGAAATACACCAAAGAGTGGGAAGAGCTTACAAGAATTATGGGGTATTGGGTGGATATGAACGACCCATATATCACTTATGACAATAGATATATTGAAACTCTATGGTATTTACTGAAAGAGATATACAACAAGGGACATCTTTATAAGGGCTATACTATTCAGCCTTATTCGCCCGCTGCTGGAACGGGGCTTAGCACGCACGAGCTTAATCAACCGGGATGTTATCGCGATGTGAGAGACACTACATGTGTGGCACAATTTAAGATAAAGAATCCATTAGGGGACTGGAACGAGTTTGGCGAACCATTCTTCTTGGCGTGGACCACTACACCTTGGACATTGCCATCTAATATGCTGTTGGCTGTTGGTCCTAATGTGGAATATGTGGCAGTGCAAACTTACAACCAATACACGGGCAAGCCTATGACTGTGGTATTGGCCAAAAATCTTTTGTCGGCTTATTTTTCAGAAAAGAATGCAGACCTCAAACTTGAGGATTATAAGGAGGGAGATAAAAAGATTCCATTCAAAGTTATCGATAAAACTTGGCTAGGTAAGGATTTGGCTGGAATACAATACGAACAGCTTTTCCCATGGTTTAAGGTAACTGAAGAGGCTCACAAAGTGGTGACTGGTGATTTTGTTACTACCGAAGATGGTACTGGTATTGTGCATATTGCACCTACATTTGGTGCTGACGACGCTAAGGTGGGTAAAGAAAATAATGTGCCTGGGCTAACTCTCATCGACAAAGATGGAAACCTGAGACCTATGGTAGATATGACTGGTAAATTCTTTAAAATAGAGGATATCGACCCTGAGTTTGTGAAAGAATATATCAACGTAGATCTTTATAAAGAGTATGCGGGAAGATATGTGAAAAATGAATATGATGATACTCTTGGAGCTGATGATGCAACACTTGATGTTGACTTATCAGTGGCTTTGAAACTTGAAAACAAAGCTTTCCGTATCGAAAGATATCTACACAGTTACCCACACTGCTGGCGTACTGACAAGCCTGTGCTTTATTATCCTCTTGATAGTTGGTTTATACGCACCACTGCCTACAAAGAGCGAATGATGGAGCTAAACGATACTATCAACTGGAAGCCACAATCTACTGGAACTGGTCGCTTTGGCAAGTGGCTTGAAAACTTGCAAGATTGGAACCTAAGCCGTAGCCGCTATTGGGGTACTCCGCTACCTATCTGGAGAACTGAAGATGGACAAGAGGAGAAGTGTATTGGTTCGGTAAAAGAATTGGTTGATGAGATTAAGAAATCAATAGGGGCAGGCGTTTTAACTGAGTCTCCTTGGAAAGAATTCGACATCAATAATATGACGGAAATATATTACGATAAGATAGATCTGCACCGTCCATATGTTGATAATATTATATTGGTATCAGACAGCGGCAAACCTATGCATCGCGAGCTTGACTTGATAGATGTGTGGTTTGATAGTGGTGCTATGCCTTTTGCACAGGTGTTTTATCCTCATATCAGTGAAGATGAATTTGCACAGGTGTATCCTGCCGACTTTATAGCGGAGGGTGTGGACCAAACTCGTGGTTGGTTCTTTACTTTGCATGCTATTAGCACTATGGTGAAAGATAGCGTGGCATTTAAAAACGTTATTTCAAACGGTTTGGTGCTTGATAAGAATGGTAATAAAATGTCTAAGCGTCTTGGAAATGCAGTTGACCCATTCGAAACAATAGATAAATTTGGTTCTGATCCACTTCGTTGGTACATGGTTACGAATGCCTCGCCTTGGGATAACTTGAAGTTTGATATAGATGGTGTGGAAGAGGCACGACGCAAGTTTTTCGGTACATTATACAACACATACTCTTTCTTTGCATTGTATGCTAATGTGGATAATTTCAATAATCAATATCCACAAATAGATATCGAGAAGCGTCCTGAAATTGATAGATGGATACTTTCGCTGTTGAACTCATTAATCAAGAAGGTGGATGAGGATTATAACAACTACGAACCAACAAGAGCAGGGCGTGCTATTAATGATTTTGTAAACGATAATCTTAGCAACTGGTATGTTCGCTTAAACAGAAAGCGCTTCTGGGGTGGTGAGATGAATGATGACAAACTATCGGCTTACCAAACATTGTATCAGTGCTTGATTACAATATCGCAACTAATGGCACCAATTGCACCATTTTATGCTGATAAGCTATTCCTCGATCTTACTAATAAGACTCAAAAAGAGGGATTTGAATCGGTGCATCTTGCAGACTTCCCAGTTGCTGATGAAGCTATAATAAACCCAGTTCTGGAGGAACAAATGTACTTAGCACAAACCGCTTCGTCAATTGTGTTATCACTACGTAGAAAGGTGAACCTAAAGGTTCGTCAGCCACTTACTAAGTTAATGATTCCGGTGGTTAACGAAACAGATAGAAACAATATAGAGGCTGTGAAGGACTTGATATTAAGCGAGGTAAACGTAAAAGATATTGAGTTTGTAGATTCGGCAAATGATATGTTGGTGAAGCGCGTTAAACCAGATTTCAAAAAACTTGGTCCAAAATATGGCAAGTTTATGAAACAATTATCAGCAAAGATTCAGGAAATGGAACAGGCTGAGATAAACAGCTTAGAAAAAGATGGCAAGATAGAGTTCGAAATGGAGGGACAGAACTTCATTATCGATAGCTCTGATGTGGAAATATTGTCTGATGATATTCCTGGCTGGCTGGTAGGCAACGAGGGAAGAGTGACGATTGCTTTAGATATCACTATTACAGATACATTACGTAAAGAAGGTATTGCTCGTGAAATGGTAAACAGAATTCAGAATTTACGTAAATCTAAAGATTTTGAAATTACCGATCGTATCAATATTAAAGTATCTTCAAACGAATTATTTGATGAAGCCATTGAAGAGTTTAGTGGATACATATCTACTCAAGTACTTGCAGACTCTATTGAGATTGAGAACAAGGAGTTTGAGGACGTGACAGATATCGATGAAGAGAAGATTACTTTAAGCATCAGTAAGGTTTAATAATAACTAAATTTGTTATCTTTGTAAAAACAAACATTACACCCCAATTAGGTGTTATGATTGATGTTTAATACTTAGATGATAATAAATTAATGAATAACAAATTAAAAACATACTGTTATGAGTGAAAAGACGAGATACTCAGATGAGGAGTTAGAAGAATTCCGTAGCATTATTAATGATAAATTAGACATTGCAAAACAGGAATACGAGAATTACCGAGCAGCAGTAACTAATGCTGATGGTAATGACACTATTGATACTTCGCCAACATACAAAGTATTGGAGGAAGGAGCGTCCACTTTATCAAAAGAGGAGGCTGGGAGATTGGCACAGCGTCAGATGAAGTTTATTCAAAATCTTCAGGCAGCACTTGTAAGAATTGAAAACAAAACTTATGGAGTTTGTCGCGAAACTGGAAAGTTAATTCCAAAAGAGCGATTGAGGGCAGTGCCACATGCAACCCTAAGCATTGAAGCAAAAGAGGGTGGCAAACGCAGATAAGACTATCAAAAATTAGATGAATTTTAATTCAACACCTGAGATTGTAGGATAAAAGACAGTCCGATTTTATCCCACAATCTTTGCGTGCATTATTATAAAAAAATGAAGAGTTCTACAAAGAAAAGTATAATCGCCATCACAGTAATATTTTTGGTTCTTCTCGTCGACCAATTATCCAAGATTTGGGTAAAGACAAACATGGCATTATACGATGTAATAGATATAACCAGTTGGTTTAAAATTTATTTTGTAGAAAATAATGGAATGGCTTTCGGAATTGAGGCTATTGGAAAGTTATTTCTATCATTATTCAGGATTATAGCTGTTGGTGGTATCATTTATTATCTAACACAAATAGTAAAACAAAACTACAAGAATGGCTTTATTGCCTGTATAGCTTTGATATTAGCTGGTGCATCAGGAAATATTATTGATAGTGTTTTCTATGGTGTTTTTTTCGAGGCAAGTTATCAAGGTCATGTAGCTTCCATTGTTCCATACGGTGAGGGATATGCTACACTTTTGCATGGCAAGGTTGTAGATATGCTCTATTTTCCACTAATTGAGGGTAACTTCCCATCTTGGGCTCCATTTGTTGGAGGTCAGGAGTTTCTATTCTTTAGGTTTATATTCAATGTTGCCGATTCGGCAATCACAGTGGGAGTTGCTCTTCTTTTAATCTTTTATCGCAAAACGCTATCATACTCTTTGATGTCGAAAAGCGATAAAGAGAAGCATGACAATCAGAATTCTTTACAACAAGAGAACACTGCTAAGTGAGAACTTTTAGAACAACATATATATTAAGCGCTATCATTGCTTTCTTAATTCTATCTTCATGCAGCAAGCCAAGCGAGGTGCATAGCAGAAAGGAGATGGAGAGAATAATGTATGATGTATATATAGCTGAGGCTATGATTGACAATGATTATTCGAACTTTAATACACCCGAAAAGAAGGAAGCGCTTATAAATGAGGTTTTCACTAAGCACAGAACATCGCAAGCTAGGTGGGACACATCTTTGTCGTGGTATTCAGATAGAGTGGAAATCTATTTGAAAATGAACGACTCTGTGAGGGCAAGATTAAAGCGCAATCTAACACAGGTAGAGTCGCAGCTAAACCGACAGCTAGCAATGGAGCAATCGGTTACTGATAGGACTGGTTTAAGCTCGTCAATACCTTTAAACTATTCGTTTGATGAAGTAAACCCAAAAAACGGTTTTAGATTTAGATTAGATAGCAATAGAATAAAGGAATTGCCCGATAGCTTAGAGTTATCTTTCTCTTTTGATGTATTTGGTGTTTCGGCATATGCAAAGCCAAACCTTATAACACAATTAATTCTTGAATATAAGGATACAACAATTATTAATCTGGACTCAATATCCGAAAATATACACTATTCATTCCCTATAGAGAGATATATACAGGAAGATACATTAAATTCTATACTTGGGTTTATAAGGCTTCAAGATACGTTAAGACTATATAGAAATATTCATCTAAAGGATATAAAATTGGGTAACTCAGACAGTATTAGAATTGGGAGTGAAGAGTTGGAATTACCCGAAAGGCCAACTAAAAACTTCATAAGGGAGGAGACTTTGAAAGAGGTTGATAGTTAAATACGGAATTGATAATAATAATATAGAGCAAGGGAATGAAGATGCTATGTGCCTTCATTCCCTTGCTTTTTTTATTTAATAGTTTTCAGCGCTTCATCAACAGCACTTAATAGTGGGTCAACTGAAATTTCAGCGCCTACTGCTTCTTTCATCCACTGTTGTGGAGTCAATCGACCATGTCGATACATCCTCTCAACTTCATTAGCAATATTTTTTCCCTTTATAGATTGTTCAATTTGAAAATCTATAAGATGCCCCATAGGATAGTTGGGCAAATAAAGAGGGTAATCAATCATATGCGAGTAGATACCTAACAGCGTTTGATCTTTGTCACCAAGAATACCCGCATAATATTTATTCCAAACATCTTTTGCGATATCTATCACAGCATCACGCAATTGCGTAGCAGTAGCATTTGGGTTTGCATAAAGCCACTCCCAAACTTGAATATCAACTAATGACACACCCATTATCTCGTAGCATGACCAGAAATTATCAAGTGCTAATAAGTGAGCATCATCAGGATTTGGATTCTTTAGGCCGAGTAGCTCAATATCTCTTTTCTGAAATAGGAATGCTGTTGCTTCGGTGAAAGATGTATTGGGGACTCCGTTTAGCATATAAAAGTCAACATTGTTCATTGTGATTGTTTGCTCAACATTGTGTCCAAACTCATGCACAGCAATATTGTAGCCTTTATAATCCATACCATTTGCTCCCATTCTGGAACGCAAACGGGCAACATCACCACGCATAGCTGAACCCATAGCATGTCCTGCACCGCGAGAGGCATCAACCACTATTAGCGAGCATATCTCTTTAGCTCTTTCTGGCTCCCATCCTAATTTAACAAGTATATTGGGCAAATCTGCTTCAAGTGCCATTGTATTTGGATACTTTTTAGATGTTATTGCATCAAGCTCTGACTCGGGAATACCTCCTCGCGATTTAAAGCCATTATACCAAATGTCAAAAGGTTCTAAGGTGCGCCCTATACGTGATTCAATAAGCTTTGCAACTTGTTTTACCTGTGGAGAAGATAGCAGACTAATAAATAATTGCTCTACATCTTTTTGAAGTATCTCCATAGTGCCATCAAAGGCGCGATCTAGTTGGGTTTCACCTTTTATAGAGTATGCATCTAATTGTCGCATGGCATGATAGATCTCTAGGAAAACTTCATATCTGGTGCTTTCTTCTGGTGAGATTGTCACACTTTGACCATTTTCATACACTTCATTGGTAATAGGATTCCAATCATAATCGGCACTGTTTATAACATCTTTAGGTATTGTCTGATTTATAATGCGTTGCATTACATGATATACGATTCGCTGTTTTTGTAAGCCATATTCAGCGTCTGCATAGTTGGACTTCAACTCATCACGTAGCCCCCAGTGTGTAATAAGTTTCATATCTTCAGGGAATAGCTTTTGGCCATCATTATCAACCAAATGCCCCATATATATATTGTAGTCGGATATGTATGCGTCGGCCTCTGTTACAGTTTTTGAGATGTTTTGTTTTATAGAGGCAGGCACTCTAGATGTAAACATATCGCCCATGCGTGCATACGCCCAGTCTTGACGCGACCATAATTCGGCAAGCTCTGTTTTCTCTTCCAAAGTATAGAATGGAAAGTTGAGCGCAGTTACAAATGCAATTTTAGTGGAATAAAAGTCATCAGTAAGATGTGCCGAAACATCATAGCTCCCAAACATCATATCAATTTCATCAAGCTCAGGTCCCTCCAAGTGAAGAGGCATCTTTAGCTGAGCATCTATTTTATGTAAATAACCATAAAGAGTTTCGAAGTTCTGTTCTAGTTTATTATACAACTGTTTAAGATCTGCTTCATCGGCAATAAAACTCTCTAAACAGAAATCATTGAACTCTTCTAATGTACCGTCCATATCTTGCCAGAGGTTTGCTACCTGTTCCACACCACGCTCAATCCTAAAGCTATCACCATTTGGATAAGCATCTTTTAACGCTTTAATAGTCTTACTAATTTGAGCTTCACTCACCATTTCCTCACTTTTAATTGTCTTATTTTCACGACTTTGTGATGATGTACAAGATACCACCACTAGCAAAAGAGCATAAAGCCACATTCTGTTTAGATACATATCACTATTGTTAAATCATTTAAAAATATAAACAAAGATAGCTTAATTTCGTTTTACCGAGGTATTACAACCAAGACATTAACATAAAAAAGTCGAGCAGATATTTGGTTTTAGGAATTGACTATTATTTAAACAAAATCTTAATTATGCATTTTATTTTATGAGAAAAAGAATCATTATAAGCGTACTAATTGCGCTAACAAGTCTCTCCATGTTTGCTCAGGTAAGAGACGTAACATTAACACTTTCACCATACGCCGAACACACATGGTGGAATAAAAATACAACACTTGACAACTCCACTTTTTGGGGTGCCAGAGCAGGATTTAGCTTTGGTCCACTTTTTGAAATTAGGGGATTTTATCAAAAGTCTTTGGATATTGAGGCCAACCTAAGGAAACTAGACTGGCAAGTGACGGATGACTGGGCAGATAAGATGACGGAGTCGTTTGTTGATATTTCAAGATATGGAGGAGAGATGAAACTAAACCTTATGAATAATGGTATTTTTGCTCCCTATATTACTTTAGGTGGTGGTGTTCAAAAACTATCATACCAACTAGAGTCACCTTCGTTTCCGAATCAAGTAACCGATATGAAAGAGGAGCAAATATTTGGAGCTTTAGGATTGGGTACAAAATTTAATCTCTCTGATAGAGTTGTGTTATCACTTGAAGCAAAAAATACTTTCTTCAATGTAAACGAGAATAGCTATTATCTAAGTCCCGACTATGATGTAGAAAAGGAAGGAAGTAAGCGATTGGGCAATTGGTCGGCTATGGCTTCATTAGATTTCTATCTTGGGGGAACTAAATCGAACGCTAACGAAGTGCACAGAGCATATGAGAAAATGTTTTCAGATGGCTTTTCAGGAATGAAATTTGTAGTAGAACCTAGCATGGCTTATATCAGACTAAAAGATGAGAATCTTTTTGAAGAGCAATACTTCTTAGGAGGATCAGCAGGTTTCGATTTTTCTTCACTTGTTGGTATTAGAGGATTCTATTACCAAGCAACTGAAGACCCAAACAAAATTTCGTTAGACTTTAACAACGAATTATCAATGTATGGTGCTAATATTATTGCACGACTAAACCAACCACGTGGTATCAATCCATATCTTGTGTTGGGTGGTGGTTATATCAAAACTAAAGACAACTACATCAATCCACTTGGTGAAGTAGGCGAACAATCAAGAGGCTTTGCTATGGGTGGTGTTGGTGTAGAAATTCCAGTTACTAAATATGTGGCATTTTATGGAAATATAAATACTATGCTCACAAATAAAGGGAGCAAGGATATTTCAACAGTTGAATCGCCTAAGCAGGTGAAAACAAATATGATGTATCAAGCGGGTGTAAGATTCAACTTAGGCAAATCAGTTGATGGTGATGACTACTATGATAGATATCTTGATAGAGCAATATCATCTGAAAGAGACTATAGCAATCAGCAAATTAATGAGCTGAGAAAAGAGTATGAAAGAAAGATAGATGATTTGAACTATGAGCTGGATAACGCTGTCAAAGAAAAAAACTATGCTAAGGCAGCAAAAATTGAGGAGGAAAAAAGAGCTGTAGAACTTGAATCAAGACAGCGTAACAGCAGTAGAAAAAATGATTATCTACAATTGACACCTGATGAGCTAAGCAGAATTGTAAAAGATGCAGTTCGCGAAACAAGGCAAGAATACACTTACGAGCAACCACAAACTGTGGCTCCAGCAACAGCTGCAAGTGCTGCACCAACAGCACCAGTGCAACAACAACCTGCAACACAAATTGAGGTTGTTGAAGTTCAAAATGACAATGCAAACAAGGAGCTCGAGCGTCAAATAAAGGAGCTTAATAAAGCATTAGAATCACAATCATCTCTAATAGCAGAATTAAGCAAGGAATCTGTTAGACAAAATAGAGAAGTAGTAGCAGCAGAGCCACAAGTAACACAAGAGGAAGTGACTGTAGCACCTTCAAGAGGAGTAGTAAAATCAAACAACTCATTCACTAAGTTAAAAGGTATATCAGCACTTGCAGCTATGGATTTCGGATCAAAATTCTACTGGAACCTTGGAGCAAGAGGTCACTGGCAAATAAAAGATTCAAAATTTGATTTAATGCCTGAAGTATATTTAGCACTTGGAAAGAAAAATGGACTTGGCGCATCTGCCAATGTTGTATATAACTTTGGAAAAGAATCATCATCACTTAAACCATACGCAGGAATTGGTTTAGGAGTATTCCCAGGAAGTAGTACAGTTTGGGGAACCAATGTTATTGCAGGAGTTAAGTACGACCTAATGCTAGGTAGTGTATTTGCAGACTACTCTGTGAGAAGCAGCTTCAAACAAAATCAAATAGCTGTTGGGTATAGATTCTCATTCTAACTAATCATATTGTATTTAAAGAATAGAAACCTTCAGAATCATAATTATGATCCTGGAGGTTTTTTTGTTTTAAAACCTATCATCCTTTGCCATGCTTATATATTTTTATTACTTTTACGGCACAACAAAATTAATTCTTTAAACTAATAATCGTAATGAACGAAATCAACAATTATGTAGAAGCGCACAAGCAGCGTTTCCTTGATGAGCTATTTGACCTAATTAGAATTCCATCTATCTCATCTCAACCTGAGCATAAGCCCGACTTATATCGTGCTGCCGAAATGTGGAAAGATATTCTACTAAAAGCTGGTGCTGACAAAGCTGAAGTTTACGAAACTGAAGGCAATCCTGTGACATACGGAGAAAAGATTATCGATCCTAATGCGCCCACTGTATTGGTGTACGCACATATGGACGTTATGCCAGTTGATCCAGTAGAGCTATGGAATACTGACCCATTTGAGCCAGTAATAAAAGATGGAAAGATTTGGGCGCGCGGAGCTGACGATGACAAAGGACAAGGTTTTATGCACGCTAAAGCCTTTGAGTATCTTGTTCAATCGGGCAAATTGGAGTGTAACGTTAAATTTCTTATCGAAGGCGAAGAAGAAGTGGGCTCACCCAATTTACCAGCATTTTGCGAAGCGCATAAAGAGATGCTTAAGTCAGATGTGATATTAGTATCTGACACATCCATGATTGCATCTGACGTACCATCAATCACTACTGGATTGCGTGGATTGGCTTACTGGCAAGTAGAGGTAACTGGTCCTAATGCCGACCTACATTCAGGTCTATTTGGTGGAGCTGTAGCAAATCCTATCAATGTGCTGTCAAAAATGATTGCTCAGACAATGGATGAGAACGGTAAAATACTTATTCCTGGATTCTACGATGACATCATTGAGGTATCTGACGAGGAAAGAGCTATGATGGCAAAAGCTCCATTTTCATTAGAGAACTTCAAGAATGAGATTGGTATCGAGCAAGAGTTTGGCGAAGCAGGATATAGCACAAACGAGCGTACTGGCATCCGCCCTACGTTTGACGTTTGTGGTATTTGGGGAGGATACACTGGCGAAGGAGCAAAAACAGTTCTCCCATCAAAAGCTTATGCAAAAATAAGTACACGTTTAGTTCCAGGACAGGATCATAACAATGTTGGTGAAATGTTTGTGAAATATTTTGAGAGCATAGCACCAAAAACTGTAAAAGTTAAGGTTGAATATCTTCACGGTGGGCCATCATATGTTTGTCCAATAGATTTTTCGGGCTACAAAGCAGCAGAAAAGGCTTACGAGGAGGTATATGGTAAACGCCCTATTCCAGTTAGATCAGGAGGAAGTATCCCAATCATTGCTACTTTTGAAGAGATATTAGGAACAAAATCAGTTCTTATGGGCTTTGGCCTTAGCACAGATGCCATCCACTCACCAAACGAAAACTATCCATTAGAACAGTTTTATAATGGTATTAAAACTATACCATTATTCTACAAATACTTTGCGGAAGAGATGAAGAAATAATCCTTCACTAATGTAAAAGACAAGAACCCACAGATTAGGCTATCTGCTATCTGTGGGTCTTTTTATATCTACCCATGCTACATAATTAGTATCTACATCAACTGGTGTGAGTGCCATATATCCTGATATTATTCTTGCATTCTCTATTATCAGCGGCAAGTCCATGGTCATTTTCTGATGATGGGTGAGGGCTTCACCAGGCTTTTTGAAATAATCTACCTTATAATGTCCCTTTGATTGATTATCTACAAAGCGTTCATAAAAAATATGAGACACCATTCCCATATTCATTCTTATATTTATCTCTACACAAGGATATAATCCGTAACCATCATTAGTGTTACATATCATCATATCCACACCCAATATCCCTTCATATAGTGGAAAATAGCTTTCCAACTTATTTAGCAACTGATTTTGCAAATAATACAATTGTTCAATAGAAATATACTTTGAAAGATAATTTTCAATTTCATTGTCTCTCATCAATACATTTCCCATATATGCCCCAGATGCAGCAGTTTCAAAAAGCGAATATCCCTCGAAAGTAGCAACACCATTAGACATGGAAAACTCCATCGCAAAGTCTTGAACTCTATCAAGCTTAGGTTCTGCAACTACCCCATCCTGATTTCTTATAACCCTACGAGCCCAATCAGTTTGCTTATCCGTTATACTTCCTAATATCCAGATTAATCCTCTACCACTTCCTGACAAAGGCATCTTAAGGGCTTTATCACCCTTTGTTTTCGAAAGATAGACTAATAAATCTTCAATATCAGTAAATAAGTAAGAGTCTCCCAAGTATTTATTGTCACATGCTTTGAGTTCACGCAGAACGGCCACAGCATTTTTTCTATTCGAGTACTCTCTTATTGTGCCAATATAAGCATTAGTGGGCAATACATCAGCTTCAATCCCTACATTTAGCAATTTGTTTTTTATCATTGGGCTCCATCCCCATGGTGTAATGTTAAGCTCAGATTTCTCTATCAGGCTCATCTCACTTAATTGTATAACCTTAGAACTAATACCAAACAATTTATTTACATTCGCAATAAAGCTATCATCAATATTGGATTGTGCAACAACAGCCTCATTATCAGCATACCACAAAGGTAGAAGTGACAGATCAATTCCTAGCTTCACAGCCGAGGCAGGCGGTGTATAGCTGGGTGAAAAATTGGCCAGTGCTAAGTCATTATCTGGATTAAATATATAATACATACCTATTTATCTTCTTTTTATTAAACACATAAAAAAGGTCACCTCTACTGAGATGACCTCTTTTGTAATTAGTAAGTTCGTGTTTACATCAACTAGATTTAATTTTAAAAAGATTGTTTTAGGTTATCGTTGGCAAAGGTAGCACACTTTACTTTATCGCCAAACATTAATATTATGCTTTATAGCATACCAATTAAAAAAAGCTAATAAAAGAGGTCACCTCAATTGAGATGACCTCTTTCGTATGTTTTTACTTTAAATGCTTTTAGACTTAACGTTGAT
>CAYTQG010000041.1:0-20293 GCA_964439965.1 uncultured Proteiniphilum sp. | reverse complement strand
ATTGCGAAGGGTGTTTTGTGACTGGTGGTGAGCTTCGCAAAGATTGCGAAGGGTTATAAACATAAAAAAAGGAGATGCCTGTGTGTTAGACATCTCCCCGTATTACTTATCGTGCTACACAAGCTAATATTGTGGATTGAGCAAATATCAATGCACAATTAATAGCTTGTGATTACTACGTTTACTTCACTCTCATTGTTACCCCCTCAACGCTACTTTCAATAGCAAGCTCAATAATTTTCATAACATCACGTGCCTCTTCAGGTTTTACCAGTAGCTCTGCTTTACCCAGTATAGCATCGCGAACGTTGATGAAATAGTCGCGATAATCACCATGCTCGCTTTCTACTTTTCCTTTGATTTTTACACCATCTACCTCAACGTCTATCTCGCCCCAAATATCTTCGGGTTCGCGTCCCCAATCAGACCCATAGGGAACAAAGCCAGCATCAAGCATAGACTCCTGAACATCGAGTCCATATTTTACAAACGATCCATTCATGCCGTGCAGCAAGTATGTGGGTCCTGGGGTTTTACATAGCATTCCTGCTTTTAGGGTAGCCGTAAATGTAGGATAGTGTAGCCTTACATCGAAATAGTCATCCGCCTTTGCCCATTCTCTTTGAGCTTTTATTTCGGCTGTTACCGCAGTGGGCATTCCAAAGAACCACAACGCCTGATCGATGAGGTGCGAACCAAGATCGTAGAATATTCCTGAGCCTGGAAGATTGTCCTCGCGCCATGCTCCACCGGGACGCTGAAGAGGTCGATATCTATCGAAATGAGTTTCATAGGTGGCAATATCACCCAGCATTCCGCTATCAAAAATCTTTTTCACTGTCTTTGTATCGCTCGTAAAGCGTCTATTATGATATACAGTCAAAATTTTTTCTTTTTGCTTCGATAGTTCTACCAAATCATCTGCCTCTTTGGTGGTGATGGTGAACGGTTTTTCAACTATAACGTGCTTGCCTGCAATTAGTGCCTCGCGTGCCCATTTATAATGATCGATATTGGGCGAAGTGACAATTACCAAGTCGATATCTGGATTATCAATAATTCCTTGCCCATTGGGCACTATAGTTGCGGAGGGGTATCGCTTGTTGGCAAGTTTTATGTTATCGGGGTTGGCAGTGCTTATGCTGGTTAGCTCAAAACCATCCAAAATATCAATAAATGGGGCATGAAAAACTCTTCCCGACAATCCATAACCAATAATACCTGTGCGAATAATGTTTGACATATAATTTAAAATTAAAAGATTTAGAAATCAAAGATAACTACAAATTATCTATTTAGAAAATCAATAAACTTCTGTGTAGCAATTGCTCTATGGCTTATTTTGTTTTTAATATCTACTCCCAATTGTGCAAATGAGGAGCTGTAGCCTTGTGGAACAAATACAGGATCGTAGCCAAAGCCGCCCTCTCCCATCCTACTTTCGGGAATTGTGCCTTCAATCTTTCCATCAAAAAAGTGATGGTTCCCGTTTTCGATAAGTGCTATCACGGTTCTAAACCTGGCCGAGCGATTGCTTACCCCTTTTAAACTTGACAATAGCTTATCCATATTATCATCGGATGTGGCATTGGGACCGGCATATCGAGCTGTGTGCACGCCTGGCTTTTGGTTGAGTGAGTCCACTTCAAGCCCCGAATCTTCGGCAAAGCAGTCGTAGCCATACTTTTCTTTTACATACTTTGCCTTCTGCAAGGCATTTTCTTCAAAGGTTGCACCAGTTTCGGGTATATCGTCATGACAGTCTATATCTGATAGCCCAAGAATTTTTATTCCTGCGCCCACTATTCCTCTTACTTCTGCAAGTTTGTGCTCGTTGTGTGTTGCAAATACTATCTCTTTCATCTACTATCTATTTTGTTTGCGCAATAGTCGTGCTCGTTCTTTAAGCTTTTCTTTGCGGATTTTTTCTTGTTCCTTTATTTTCTTTTCTCGTTCCTTCTCACGAAGCTTCAATTCCTTTTTACGATCCTTTTCTCGTTGCTTTATCTCCTGCTGTCTCTGCTTTATAATTTTTGCTCGCTCTTTCTCACGTTCTCTAATCTGTTCTCGCCTATCCTTTTCAGATTCTTGGTTCTGATATTGAGAGATGGCTTGCTCTTGCCTTATTTCAAGCTCTCTTAGCTTGTCGCCAGCTTTATACGCCGAGTCTGTTTTTTGAACGGTGTATGGTTGCGTCTTATCAATAACAACTTCATCTACTTGTGGTTCATCTGTTAGTTCAATTATCTTAGAGCCATACATCACCTGCTCTTCATGGTTCGAAAACTCTTTATAATCATCTATAGAAGCTCCTACAAGAAGTGTATTGAAATTAGCTTCCGATATTGCTATGGAGCGTATTGAATCGGCAAAGTGAGTGCTAAAAACAGAATCTTGCCTTACATTATCGATGTAGTAATTTGTTTCGTCGAGCGAGTGGAATGGTTTCACAATCATTGCCTCGGTGCCATCTACTCTATTAAAACTAATGGAGAATGAGCGCAATTGGTAGTTTGTGAAATTATGGTTTGAAATAGCAAAGGTGAGGCTGCTTTTGCTAATCTTCTTATCATCGAAAAGGAACAATGCATAGTGGGGCTGATTGTTATTATCCGAAAAAATGGTAGTGGAGTCGTCTTGCATAATTTCGCCCACTTTCACTTCACTCTCTGGCATACCAAAACTGCGTAGGATAGATGCATTAGCTATAAGCTCGCGACCGTCATTAAGTCCCTCTAAAATATTTTTTGCTAAGTCGGCTTCGGGTTCATCACTATATTTGTCAACTATATCACTAAGCTGCTGCTTTAAGCTATCCACTTCGGAATGGTAGGCATACGAAAGGGCAAACAATAGTTTTTGCTTGGGCATTAGCCTGCCTTGCTGAAACAGTAGTTCGGCTGTGTGAAAATGCTGTCGAACCTCTTCCATGTTTTCATTTTGATATGCCTCTAATGTTGATTTGTATAGTTCATACTCTGCATTAGAATAGTTGGCAATAGTGTTTTCGTAATCGGGATGCATTATCATTTGTGCGTAGCTGCTATCTGGATAATCGTCAGTAATAACGGCCTTATACATATAAGCTTGGTCTAAATTTTCCATTTGCAAACTTAGCATATATAGTTTGTAAATGGCGTCTATTGCATAGCTGTGATATTTGTACTGAGACGACACTCGATGGTATGAATAATAAGCAAGTGTATAGTCACTGAGCTTGCTTCGAGATATATCGCCTATATTCATCAGAGCCTCTACAATAATATTATTCGATTGCTCTATCTCTTGGTCAGTAGTGGGCAGTTGATTTAAGTAATAATCAACGGAGTAAATATCTGTTTGCTCATCATTGCTATCTATTTCATCATCAGTTTCAGTGCGGTTAGCACCCTCGCTGTCGTGGATTTGATTAGTGCCCGATTTAGATAATATTCTCCAGTTATCCTCGAGCTTGCGGTTGCCCCACCGCTTTACAAATTCGCTTCTGCCTTGTATAACCAGTTGCTGATTATAGAAGTAGAACTGATCGGGGGTAGTGGCTCCTATCATGGTCATTTCATCTTGCACTGGGATGGCAAACTGTTGGGTAGGCTCATTAGGTTGCGCGGCAGATTTCAACTCTTTGATATGTTGGTTTATTATTTTCACTTGCTCAATGCGTGGCAGTTCTGCAAGATGCTGCAAACTATCTTGGTGGTGCACTGCTTTTAGGTGTGGCGACAACTCACTTAGTATTTGAGCACGATTTAGCACCACTTTATAATCGACATGGGTGGTGGGAAGCTTTTCAGAGGCACTTAAATACTTTTCGCCTGACTCCACGTATAGCTTCTGATTGTAATAGATATCTCCCAACTTAAGCTGCAAATAGGCTTTTTCGGCACCATTACGAACGCTTGCCGACTCTCCTTTCAAATAGTTTTCGACAGCTGATATAGTGTCGTTTATATTTAGGTAGTAATCGCCTATGGCTCCATAAATTTGATCCATTAGCTGCTCATTTTTGCTTTGCTTTGCCTGCTTCTTTAGTCGTGCTATCACTCTTTGTTCTTCACCCTCAACTTTAGACTGTGCCAAAAGTGCACTTAGCGATATTTCATTGGGTGTTGTAAGTCCTTTGATTTTCTCAAATGCATTATAAGCAGCTCCGTTATCACCTATTATAACATTTACTTGCCCAAGCAGATAGAGTAATCTTCGGCGTTGTGTTCTGTTTTTTTCGAGTGCAACGGCTTCTGAAAGTACTGGTACCAGATTTTCATATTGCTTTAATTGCAATAGCAAAAACGAATATGAATTCACAAAATCGGAGCGTAGGTGTGGTGGCACTGTGCGTGCCTCTAATGCATCTATAACTACTTCGGCATCCGAAAACCAACCTATTTCGGCATATGCCCTCACTAGCCACACTTGTGCCTCGGAAATTACATCTATATCGTGAGAGAATAATCTTATGGTATTTGAAAACACAGAAATGGCATCCATATAATCACCATTCTGAATGTGTGCCTTGCCTAATAGGAGCCATGCTTGATCTATAAAGGGATTGAACTCGTTTTGCCTGAGCCAATCACGATAGGCCTGACTATTCATCTTATCCCTATCGCGTATGGGCTTTGCAGATATTGAGTGCTCTTGAATTGCTTTGGTGGTTTTTTCAACAACTATATCAAATGGTCCCCCCTTCTTTTTCTCAATGGTATCATTCGGGTTATGGCTATTGGGATACATTTTCAACAACTCGTTAGAGTTATCTTGATAGTCTTCAAACAGTCTATCAAATATCTCATCATACTCCTGCTGTGCATTGAAAAATACATTGTATCGGGTGGTGAGTTCGTGATATGCGCGGGTGCTGCGCGTGTTTCTCTGTGGAGAACAAGCGCACATCATAGCAAACACAACGGATAGATATATAGCTATTATCTTTTTCACCTTTTAATTGACAGCCGTAATAATTATGTATTAATACAAACCTAAAAAACAGAAATATATTGTACTATAGGGAATAAAAAAACTGCCAATCAGGTAATGAATGGCAGTTTTTATTTGAGTTATAGTAGTTTACTAAAAAACTTAGTTCACATCTTCTGGTCCAGTAGAAGCTTGAACGCCCCATCCTGGATTTTGATATATAATTGATGTTTCAAAGTTTGTTTTATCAGATGCAGTTAGTCTGAAAACATCCATACCTATTGGCTCAAGATAATGAGCAGGTGTAAATAGGAATCCCTTTTGAGTAGCAATAGTATTGTTTACTGTAATCTTCTCGTATGGTAGAATATAGTTGCTTAAACTTGGCGATGAGATGTTTCCTTTCTCAGGATCTACAACCGCTAAATCATCAAGTTCGTCTTCATACTTGCTTCCCCAATATAACATTCCTTCAACTCTGTAAGGATTATTCTTTAATTGGTCCATTGCTCTCCATCTCTTTAGGTCGTCCCAGCGTAAAGCTTCGGCGCTCAATTCATTACGTCTTTCGCGTCTGATGTTATATAAAACTGGATCAATTAGCTGACCATGTGAGTATGCAGCAAAGTCTCCTTTTGCCTCTTCCGACATTACTGTTGCAGTAATAGTCTTCTCGAAGTCTTCATCTACTTGTGCTCTTCTTCTCAAAGCTTTCCAGTATTTTGAAGATGTAGCATCAACAGACTGAGTTTTCTCATATGATGCTTCCATATAGATAAGTAATGCCTCTGCTCCTCTGAAAACAATTCCACCACTTGTTCCTGAATTGTGGTCTTGAGCCATCGTTTGTGAGTAATGCTTTCCTTTTTTGATGATATATCCAGTTATGGCTTGACTGCCAGCATCACCGAATACGAATCTTATTGTTGAAAAGTCAGCCGAGCCATCATTTTTATAGAAGTTTACATCTCCAGGCTTTTTAGTAAATAGCTGAATACGTGAGTCTCTACCTTCAAGGGTTTTATTAACTCCCTCTTTTTCCCATTCAGGATCGTAGCCAGATCCACTTGCATAGATTGGCAAACCGTTGCGCATCAAGAATGAGTTGACCATTCCTCTTGTCCATCCCGATCCACCACCATTTCTTTCAAGTTCCATTTGCAGGTTATTTGTAACACCCGCTTGCTTGCTGAATCGTTTCCACATCAATACCTCATCATAAGACTCCATATTTTCGTCACAGAACATAGTGTAGTATGGATTTATTGACTGTAGGTCAGGACTCATACCCTCTTCAGTGTCTGTGTTTTCAGCAAGTGATTCAACTATTTGATCTCCTACAATTTTTGCAGACTTAATAGCCTCCGATAAGAAATAGTCTATTTCACTATCAATATTATATCCAGCAATGTCAGCAGAGTTTCCTTTCCAACCTGGACCACCTGGAACAAATGCAGTTCCTTTATGATATTTCTCCCAAGTTCCTTCAAACAAAGCAACGCGTGCGCGAAGTAGGTGGGCTACATTTTTTGAAATACGGTTTTTACCATTCGGAGGTGTCTCCATCAATAACTCTGTTGCTTTATCTAAATCCTCAAGAATAAATCTTGCAACTTTATAACGTGGGCTACGCTTACTTGCTTCAATTAGCACTTCTTCCTCATCAGGTAGTACTTCTGTTACAATTGGGAAATCACCATATGTAACTAGCTTTTGATAATAGTTATAGGCACGTATTACGTACATTTCTCCAATGTAGTGTTTAACATGCTCTTGATTACCTGAAATTTCTCCCTTTTCAAATTTAGGAAGAACATTTTCAAAGAAGTAGTTAGCATTTCTAATTTTAGCCCAGTCCCAACTACCAGCAGCCGAAGGCACTTTCTTTTGTCCTGGCTGCCAAAATGTGGGATAGCCTGTTCCTGCTTGATTATCTGTATGATTATCTAATCCAAACAAGTTGATACCATATGCACTTGTTACAGTTGTAAACGGATAATCTCTAATAGTGTATGCTGCTAAATCATCTGCAGATCTGAAATACATCTGCGGCGTCACCTGATCTAATGGCTCCCTATCTAAAAAATCATTACATGAAGATAGGGTTGCTATTATTAGTGATAGAAATAATAGTTTTATATATTTTTTCATTTCCTTTTATTTTTAAATTATAGTGTTACACTTAAGCCACAAGAAAATCCTTTAGATAATGGGTATGTAGAACCATCCCAGTTTCCAACACCAATAGTTTCTGGATCATATAGCTTTAAGCTAGTTATTGTCATAAGGTTCTCAGCAGAAACAAAAACTCTCAAGTTTGATACGTTCATGTTTTGAGTTAGAGAAGCCGGCAAAGTATATCCTAGAGTTACGTTTTTCAAACGAGCATATGCTGCATTTTGCATATATCTAGTTTGTGCATATCTATTTCTTCCATTTTCAAGTGGACGTGGGTAATAACCACTTAGGTTTGCTCCTAAGCCACTGCTTGTATTTTCAGGGCGGAAGTAGTCAAGATGTGGCTCAAAGAAGTTAGTTTGCCAATATCCAACTGCTCCCCAGAAAAGTGTAGTACCACTTCCTGGCATATAATCTCTTTTCATTGTTCCTTGGAAGAACACTTTCAAATCGAATCCTTTATATGCAGCATCAAGATTTAAACCAAAATTATATCTTGGAGTTGTGTTTCCAATAATTCTACGGTCTCCTGGATCAAGAACAGTATTCTTGCCACCATCAATCTTTCCATCACCGTTCACGTCTTTATACATAATATCACCAGCACCCCAGTTTGATCCCATAGCGCTTTGCCCACCTTTTGATAGTGAGGCTAAGTGGTCCTGCATCTCTTTATCAGTTTTAGCAATACCAACTGTTTCGTATCCCCAAATATCTCCAATCTTTGCACCTGAATAGTAAGTTGACAATGATTTTGAATCATTTGGATAGTTGTCAATAGTTACAGTGTTGTCAGATAGTACTAAAGTAGCACCGTAGCTAAAGCTATTTATAGCATCTCTCCAGTTTAGTTGTATCTCCCAACCTCTTGAAGTCATGTCAAGGTTATTAACACGTGGCACACCAATACCTAAGATGTTTGGCAACTCTGGTGCTGGACCTACCATGTCTAGAGATTTACGTTGGAACCAGTCGAAGTTAAGATTTAATCTATTTCTGAACATTGAATAATCGAAACCAATATCAAGTGTTTGAGTTCTCTCCCATGTCAACAATGAAGAAACAAGGTCCGACTCCCATGATGTATTAGGTTTCTCACCATTAAGCAACCATCCACCGTTAGCGTTTCCTCTACCTATAGTACGATAGAAAGGATACCAGTTGTTGGTGTTTTGGTTTCCTAATTCACCCCATGATGCACGAAGCTTTAGGTTACTAATTAAGTCTGTGTAATCTTCCCAAAACTCTTCTCTAGCAACATTCCATCCTAAAGAAAATGATGGGAACCAGTTCCATCTTTGATCTTTCATAAAACGTGAAGTACCATCGTAGCGCAAGTTAACTTCTGCAAGATAACGCTCATTGTAGTTATAATTTAAACGACCAAAGAAACCTACAGTAGCCCAGTGCCCATAACCACCACTAGTTTTTGGGTTTGTAGAGGTAGTATTTAGAGTAGGTATTCCTGCTGCAATATTATCTCGTGAACCTGAAAGATTGCGATCAAGATAAAGTTCAGATTGGAAACCCAACATACCTTTGATGTTATGTCCATCACCTAGCTCTGTTGTATAATCTGTAAAGATATTTGGATTAAAGAAATTGCTCTTGTAAGCATATTCATTAACTCCAGTTACCTGATTTGCTATTGCATATGGAATCTCATTCACATCATATGCATACGCTGTAAGAAAATCTCTATGTCTAAAGAAGTTTCTTGTTTTGTAGTTCAACTCAGCATTGATTCTCCAATCAGTAATTGGTTCTAAAGTGATTGCCAATTGTTGAGTAAAAATATCATTTTGAGAAATCTCTCTACCACCATCTTTTACTTGATTTACTTTTGATGGCTCATTGTAGTATCCATTCGGATCTTTTAATGGTATCACTGGCCAATAACGTATCATATCGAAGTAGAACACATTAGCCGCAATATTATCACCTCCTGTAAAAGATGGAGCTTCATAATCAGTTCTGCTAAAACGAGCTGTGTAACCAATGTTTAACCAATCAGTTATTTCTGAATTTATTCTAGCACTAATTGCGTATCTTCTACTTTTATCATCTCCATATCTCAATAATCCACCTTGATCAAGGTAGTTACCCGATAGCAGATATTGATTTTTTTCGTTACCTCCATTCACACTTATTGAGTGCTCGTGAGTGAAACTGCTTCCAAAGTGGGTTCTCAACCAGTCTGTATTGGCAACTGGCATTATGTCTGCTCTCTGAGGATCGTCAAATGAATTCCATCTTCCACCTAGTTCCCACATATATTGGTCAGTTTTGCCATTTTGGTAATCAAGAATTTGCTGAAGTTTATTCTCGCTATACATAGGAGATTGACCACCATTAGCTAACTGATCATTAACAGCTAAAGCAAACCTGTATGAGTCTGCAATCTTAGGCATATTCAACGGAGATGTAAAACGGAAGTTGTTGTTATAGTTAACAGTAGTTTTACCTGCTTTACCTTTCTTTGTAGTAATCAAAACAACACCACCTGGGGCACGTGAACCATATATTGAAGAAGATGCTGCATCTTTTAAAACTGAAATACTTTCAATATCATTTGGGTTCAAGGCATTCATGTCGCCCTCCATACCATCAATCAATATAAGTGGAGTAACGCTTGAGCCTGTACCAATAGTACCAATACCACGAATGTTGATACTTTTGCTACCATTTAGAGCGCCCCCTGATGACCCAGTAGAAATATTCATACCTGGAACAACACCCTGAAGAGCCTCTGTTACGTTGCTCACTGGTCGTGATGTTAGATCTTTAGCACTTACTGATGATACAGCACCAGTGAGGTTCTCTTTCTTTTGTGTACCAAAACCTACAACTACAATCTCTTCAAGCAACTCTGTGTCTGACTTCATCTCTAAGTTGATAGTAGTACGGCCATTGATAGGAATAATTTCTGTTTTTAATCCTACATAGCTAAACTGTAACGAAGCATCCGATGGCACGTTTGACAACGTGTAGTTTCCGTCGATGTCGGTTACAGTCCCTTTTGTGGCATCACCCACAACAATAACTGTTGCTCCAATCACTTCAAATCCTGTATCGTCGGTAACGGTACCAGAAACAGTGATGTTCTGAGCAAACAAACCTAAGGTAAGAGCTGTCATTAACATTGACAACAGTCCCCTCTTTCCAATGATTGAAATTTTTTCTCTCATTCTTTCTTTGTTTTTAATTAATACTCTTTTTTTAATAGTTTAAAAGCACATTATTATTATCAAAATAATGACAGCCATTTTTTTAGTACAAACACAGCCAATCTATAAAGCATTAAGACCCTCATGATGGATCATGACAACATAAATATAAATCCTCTCAATGCATTTTAAAAAGAATCTAATTTGACAATTACTTTTTTAAATAATTGTGGTTTGAACATAAAAAATAAAATAACATTATTGTAAAATAATGCGCAAATATACACTAAATATTTGGATTAGAAAACAATCTAAAAAAAAGCATATTAAAAACAAATCAATCAACTTATAGTTAGATTAATAATAAATCAAGGTATTAAGGCAAAAAGGCTTATTCTTCTACTAGTTTATTGTTCCTATCTTCGATATTCCCATCTTCACTCCCTTTGCAATAAAAAACATAACAATGAGAACAAAAATAATAAATGCACCAGATGGCACATTAAGATAATATGAAAGTAGTAATCCCGACACACTACCTACAAAGCTAAACAATATGGATAGTAAAATAAGTTTCGAGTAATTCACGGTAAATATATTTGCAGTCATTTGGGGAACAGTAATAAGCGACATAAGCAATACTATACCAACTAAGCGGATGCTAAGCACTATGGTAACTGCCGTAAAAAGCATCATAGAATATTCAATAATCTTTGTGCGGATACGACGTGTTTGGGCAAATTGAGTGTCGAACGAAACGGAAACAATGGCTCGATAGTTGGCAATAAAGAACAATAAAAGAATAGCCGATAATACTACTAAAGATAATATATCTGATTGAGTAACGGTGAGTATGTTGCCAAATAAGTATTCTGACAAATTGGGTGTATAGCCTGGTGTAAGAAACGTGAGTACAATACCAATGGCCATACCAAGAGACCAGAACACGCCTATAGCCGAATCTTCACGTACACCTTGCTTTTCTGACAACCACTGAATACCAAAAGCAGAAAAAACAGAGAAAACCATGGCTGAATATATAGGATTGAGGCCAAAGTAAAAACCTATCCCCAATCCACCAAAGGAGGCATGCGTAATACCGCCGCTGATAAACACCAAGCGACGCGACACAACGTATGTGCCGATAATTCCACACGCTATACTAGCAAATAGGCTACCTAAAAGTGCATTGCGAAAAAAGGCATAGTCTAGTAACTCAATTATATTCATATTGGTTTATTAATTAATGATTTTAGCTATATTATCGGTTCTAAAAAAACCATCCCGAATCATTTGTCAGCTACTTTACAGATAGCTAAATGACAAATGACACGGGCTGTAATTAGTAATGTTATTTTAATAAGTTACCTCATTTATGCATGCTGAAGTTTTGCTTCACGAATATCGCAAACAATCATCAACACCTCATCTTTCATTTGATTTGGCATGGCTATATCTCGAAGTTGCAAACTACGAATCCATCTTTGCTTTTCCTCATCAAGTATTGTATAAAAGATATCTCTAAACTCATCTACTTCCTTATCTGAATAATCGGAAGCATCTCTAAACTTATAACGGTCAAGTTCTTCGTCATCAAAATACTCTAAGTCCTCATCAAAGGCAGCAATTAGCGTATCATCTTCACAAATCTCGTGAGCACCACAACACAAACTATCAGAAGTGAAATCTAATTTGATAACGGGTTGAGGAGTTTCACGCTCTTGAGTATTTCCCTTTTTGGTTTGTATTCTGTTTGAAAGTGTCAATGCAACTGCAAAGAACACTACAATTCCAATTAGTATATATAAACTTGTCATGATTGTATAATTTATAAAGTTTCAATTTTGAATCCAGCCTTAACCAAGTCATCCCAAAAACGAGGATAAGATTTAGTTACAACATTTGGCTCATTAATTATTATCTCACCAAATATTATTGCAGCTGGAGCAAGAGACATTGCCATTCTATGATCTTCGTATGTATCTATCTGTGGGTTTTGGTCAACAAAGCAACGCTCACCATCCCATTCAAACATCTCATTAGAAGTATCAGTAAGAACACATCCCAATTTCTTAAGTTCATTCATTAATGCCTCTACCCTATTTGTTTCCTTAATACGCAGGCTTTGAATGCCTGAGAATATAAAAGGTATATTTAGAAAACAACATGTAGCAGCAAAAGTTTGAGCTAAATCTGGTTCTTCAACAAAATTATGAAAGAACTTCTTTGTCTTACGACCATTATTCTTCAATATAGCGCCTTGCTCAGTAAATTGAGTAGAAACACCTAAATCAGTAAAAAGGTTCACCAAGTTTGAGTCTCCTTGGTAGCTATTTTCAGTCAAACCTTTTAAGAGTACCTGCGAATCGGGCAGCAATGCCACCATCTCATACCAATACGAAGCAGCCGACCAATCCGGCTCTACTCTGTATTTGACAGGTTTATATTGTTGTGGTTTAATTACAATTGTACTATTCTCCCACTTGATATGTACCCCAAACTCCTCCATCAATTTAGCCGTAAGATTGATATATGGCTTTGAAATTATTTCATCTTGAATATGAATAGTGAGCCCTTTTCTCATCTTCGGCGCAATCATCATAAGTGCTGAAATAAACTGCGAGCTTATCTTACCTGAAACGTAAACTTCGCCACCATCAAGCTCTTTACCTCTAATTTTTAACGGAGGATAGCCTCTATTTTCCAAATATTCAATATCAGCACCCAATGCCAATAGTGTATCCACCAGAGGATATATTGGTCGCTCATGCATACGCTCTGAGCCCTTCAATATCCACTCGCCCTCCATTCCCGACAGAAAGGCTGTAAGAAACCTCATAGCAGTTCCAGCACCGCGCACATCAAATTCATTAGAATCGGATTTAAATGCATCTATCAAAACTTGAGTATCCTCACAGTCGGATAAGTTTTCAACTACATTGCTATTAAAACTTAGTGCATTTAAAATCAAAATACGATTACTGATGCTTTTAGAAGCTGGGAGGTCTATACTAACATTAATATTCTTTGGAGGAGTTATTTTATATTGCATATATAGTGAAGTATATTTTCTACAAAAATAATCATTAATTATGGAGTATCAAAACAATCTTTTTTATACTAATAGGGCAATTAGTGACCGCATAACTCAGATGCGATACAAGTAGAATTTATTATTATAAGAATAATCTTTATCCAAGAAGCCCGTAAATAAATATTGCAGCAATAGCAACCGGAGCTAAAAACTTTAATATAAAGCTGTATGCTTTTAAGAAGGAAATCCCCAATTTTATATTACCCTCATTAGTCAGCTCTGCTTGAATAATTTTCTTATCGAGATACCAGCCAACGAAAAGTGAGATAAACAATCCACCAATTGGCAGCATAAACTTGGCAGACATAACATCTAGAACATTGAAAAAGCCAGTGGAAATAGACGATAGTAAACCTAAGAGTAAGACTCCGCCAACCACATATTGTAATGCTCTTCGGCGCGTCATCTTGTACTCTTCATTAAGATACACCGTAACGACTTCCATCAATGATATGGTGGATGTAAGTGCCGCTATAGCTAACAACATAAAGAAAAGAGATGACCATATAGCCGATCCAGGCATCTGATTGAAAAGCTCGGGAATGGTGATAAACAATAATCCAGGTCCTCCAGCTACAAGATCTGAAACAATTGTGTCAGGACTATCAGTTAGCGCAAAGGCAGAAGAGAAAATAACCGTTCCAGCGAGCAATGCAACAAGTGTGTCGAGAACTGACACCTGCAATGCTGTTTTGGCTAAGTTAGTGTTCTTATTAAAGTAAGATGCGTATGTAGTCATCGCTCCCATACCCAACGAAAGAGAGAAAAAGGCTTGTCCCATTGCATCGATAAACAATGTTGATTTCACCTCTTTAAGATCAGGCCAAAACAAAAACGAAAGTCCTTGGCTTGCTCCATCCAGTGTAACCGCTCTAACACCCATCACTATCAGTAGAACAAAGAGCAATGGCATCATTATCTTTGCTGATGACTCAATACCTTTCTGCACACCTGAATAGATAAAATAGGCAGTGAGAAACACAAAAACAACCATTAGGATTATCTGTCGCACTTTGTTGTGCAGCAATTCACTAAAGTTGGCTCTAAAGTCTTCCACATGGGCTATACTACCCGTAATGGATTGCAGAAAGTAGTCGAGCGTCCAACCACACACCACCATATAAAAGCCAAGAATTACAAATCCCGTGAGAACACCTAATCGTCCAACCCATTTCCATTGAGTTTTTGGAGCTAAGGTGTGGAAAGCCCCTGCTACATTAGCTCGTGATGATCTGCCCACAATAAATTCGGCTACCATAACTGGAACTCCAAATAAAAGAATGCAAAGCAGATAAACAATAATAAAAATAGCGCCACCACCATCAGCCGTTTCGCTGGGGAAGCGCCATATATTTCCTAAACCTACTGCCGAACCAGCTGCGGCAGCAATCATTCCTAACTTGGAACCAAACTGTGATCTTTTTTCTGTCATTTATTTTTGCTGTGACTATCGAACAAAAACCCACTTATTGTCGTCTGACAACTGCGGGTAAAAAAAGTAATCTTCGTAATCGAATGCTTTTGCCTCTTCGGCAAGCACAAGTCTGTTTTTTATAATAAAGCGAGACATCATTCCACGTGCTTTTTTACTGTGAACTACTATTTGCTTAAACTCGTCGCCCCTTTGCTGCAAGAACTCAATATCTATAATCCTAACATCCTTAGGAAGTAGTGATTTTGAAATAACTTTTGAATACTCTTTTGAAGCTAAATTTATAACTATAGGTTCGTCACCCTCTAATCTATTAGTCAGATAAGTATTAAGCTCTTCTTTCCAAAACTCATACAAGTTTTTATAACCATCAGGAACAATCTTGCGAGCCATTTCCAATCGATATGGCTTTATTTCATCAAAAGGCTTAAGCATACCCCACAATCCTGAAATAAGATTTAGATGCTGCTGAGCATACACTACATCTTCATTGCTAAAATCGTGAGCATTTAATCCCTTGTAGGCTATACCATTATAAGCAAGGGCTGCTGCGCGTGTGGGTGTTGTATCAAACTTGAAAGACTGAAACCATCCATAGGCCTCATTGGCAATATCGCGGTTCACCTTCATTATCTTAGATATCTCATCCGTAGAAAGTTTTTCGCAAACCTCAATTAGCTGGTTAGTCTTTTTCTCAAAAGAGGGAACAGATACGTTCACACTATCGTTACGCCCATCAAAATCCAAGAGTTTTGCGGGCGACATTATTATTTGCATATCAAAATTAATCTAATGTATTCTTTATAACCTCCATTCAGCACCATCTTTGGTATCCTTTACATGAATACCAACTTTTTGAAGCTGATCACGAATCAAATCCGAAGTAGCCCAATCTTTATTTTGGCGTGATGACTTACGAATATCTAAAATCAAATCCATCAATCCCTCTATCACATCGCTACCTGCTCCGCTATCGGCTTCGTCCAATAGACCTAATACTTCAAACACAAACACATTCATTATGTTTTGTAGTTCTGCAATATCTTCAGCAGTAAGTGTTTCAGATTTATCAATAGCTGAGTTGATAACCCTAACCGCTTCAAACAGATGAGCCACAAGAGTAGGCGTATTAAAATCATCGTTCATTGCTGCATAGCAGTTACTTTTTATCTCTTCCACGTTTACAGATGACATAGCCGCAGGCTCTATCTTAGAAATGCGACTTATGCTCTCCATCAATCGCTTATATCCACGTTCGGCAGCTTGTAGCGCCTCATTCGAGAAATCGAGAGTGCTTCTATAGTGAGATTGACACATAAAGAAACGAACCGTCATAGGTGAGTACCCACGCTCAAGCAAAGGATGATCGCCAGTAAATAACTCACCAGGCAAAAATCCATTGCCAGCAGTTTTAGACATTCTTACCCCGTTTACCGTAAGCATATTGGTGTGAAGCCAATATTTTACAGGGTTAACATTGCTACATGCTTGAGATTGTGCGATCTCGTTGGTGTGATGTGTAGCTTGCAGGTCCATTCCTCCCCCATGAATATCAAAAGTTTCACCAAGATATTTAGAACTCATGGCCGAGCACTCGATATGCCATCCAGGAAAGCCCCATCCCCAAGGTGAAGGCCACTGCATAAGTGTTTCGGGTTTGGCTTTTATCCAAAGTGCAAAGTCTAATCTACCTCTCTTCTCGTCTTGTCCACTAAGTTCGCGGGTGCCCTCAAGTAAATCTTCAAGTTTTCGATTGGTTAATACTCCGTAATCAAACTCTTTGCTGTACTTTTCAACATCGAAATATACTGAACCATTCACCTCATAAGCATATCCATTTCTCAAGATTTCTTTGATCATCTCTATCTGCTCAAGAATATGTCCTGTGGCAGTAGGCTCTATGCTTGGTGGCAATGTATTGAATGTGCGTAAAACATCATGAAAGCCCAGAGTATATTTCTGCACAATCTCCATTGGCTCTAATTGTTCTAATCGTGCACGCTTAGCAAATTTATCATCGCCCTCATCGTTATCTCCCTCCAGATGTCCTGCATCAGTTATATTTCTAACATATCGCACCTTATACCCAAGGTGAAGAAGGTACCTATATATGATGTCGAATGAGATAAACGTTCGACTGTTACCTAAATGAACATCACTGTACACAGTGGGCCCACAAACGTACATTCCCACAAATGGGGGGTTAAGGGGTTCGAAAGCCTCTTTTGTGCGACTAAGAGTATTGTAAATAACTAATGATTGAGATTTACTGTCTTGCATAATTTATATGAAATAGTTGATACTTTGAAAGTTGACAAAATTACAAATTAATGCGCTAAGTATAAAAAATATCGACAAAAAGATAAAATACCAACACATTAATTTATCTTTTAGCGTCATTTTGACTATTTTCGCCGCTTATTTCAATTTTACACTTTTTTACTTACAAAAAAACTACAAAGTATGCTTCAACGTTTAAGCTTGATTTTGGCTATGGTTTTGATTTGCGCTACAGCATCTTCACAAAATCTGCAGCTACACTACGACACTCGCCATTCGCTTTATGGCAACAATGTATCACAATCAGATTATTTAACTGCTACATTCGAAATGTTTAAGCCCGATAAATGGGGACAAACATTTATGTTTATCGATGCCGACTTCAATTTCGATAAAAAGAATCCAGGCCTTGCATATGCCGAGATAGCCAGAGCATTTAAGATTGGAGATTTCCCACTTATGCCACACCTTGAGTATAACGGAGGATTAGGCCTTGTAAAAGGTACCGACCTAGGATTTTCTATTCCCAGCTCATATTTAGCAGGTGTGCAGTATCCTTTTCAACTTGGCAATTTTTTTATGGGCACATATGTAGCCTACAAGCTAAATGCATTCCCTAAAAACAGCCACGATGTGCAGTGGACTGTAACTTGGACATCAACCCTAGCAAATGGAAAAATATCATTAGCAGGGTTTGCCGATTTGTGGTCGGAGGATAAACAATACTCTGAGGGTAGTGATGCTAAAGGAAAAAAACTCATTTTTATAAGTGAGCCACAATTCTGGTATAATCTCACAGACAACTTCTCGATAGGTAGCGAGGTTGAATTGAGCTACAATTTTGTGAATAAATTTGCGGAGAGTAAGTTTTATGCTATCCCTACGATAGCCACTAAATGGAACTTTTAAATAGACACTTATAAGTATGCTTGACAAGATTTTCAAACTAAAGGAACACAAAGCCAACGTTAGGACTGAGATAATGGCGGGTGTTATTACCTTTCTGACAATGTCCTATATTTTGATTGTAAACCCCAACATTTTGAGTGAAGCGGGTATGGATCGCTCTGCATTGTTTACTGCAACAGCCATTGCCAGCTTTGTGGGCACACTATGTATGGCCTTTATTGCGCGACTGCCCATTGCAGCAGCACCAGGTATGGGATTGAACACATTCTTTGCATTCTCAGTAGTATTAGGGTTAGGATACTCATGGCAAATGGCACTTACTGCCGTTTTTATCGAAGGAATAATATTTCTAATTCTCACATTCTTTAATGTGCGCGAACTTATTGTACAGAGTATTCCCAAAACCATTAAAGATGCTATACCAGTAGGGATAGGATTATTTATAACACTAATAGGTATGCAAAATGCGGGACTAATAGTTAAGAACGAAAACACAATGCTTGCATTAGGCGAAATGTCCGACCCACATATATGGGTAGCAATGCTAGGCCTCATTGTGATGGCAGTTCTTCATTATCGCAATGTGCATGGGTCGTTTCTTATTGGAATTGCAGTATCTACAGCATTTGCAGCAATACTTGGCCTTGTAGCCATTCCTGAAGGAAACTTAGTGGCACTTCCACCAAGCATTAAGCCTGTTTTGATGAAGTTTGAATGGCACAACATCTGGAGCTTTGATATGTTGATAGTTGTGTTTACATTTTTATTTGTAAACCTTTTCGATACATTGGGCACCTTATTAGGCGTAGCCAAAAAGGCAAACCTGATGGATAAAGAGGGAAACTTCCCCGAAATCAAAAAAGCATTATTTGCTGATGCTTTAGGCACAACATTCGGTGCTATGCTAGGAACTAGTACGGTAACCTCGTACGTTGAGAGTGCTTCGGGTGTGGCAGCAGGCGGACGAACTGGATTAACATCACTATCAACCGCCATAATGTTTTTATTGGCTCTTTTCTTTGCACCCATTTTTTTAATGGTACCTGCATCAGCCACAGCTCCGGCACTTATTCTTGTGGGTTTGTTTATGATTTCTGCAGTAGTAAGTCTCAATTTCGACGATATGACTGAGGCACTACCCGCATTTCTTACCATAGTGATGATGCCCTTTGCATTTAGTATAGCACAAGGAATTGTGTTTGGTATGTTATCTTTTGTTTTTCTGAAAGCATTAAACGGAAAATTCAAACAAATATCTACCACTATGTGGGTAATATTCGTGTTGTTTATCGTAAAGATGGTGCTTGAGGCAATGAACCTAATGTAGTGATTATTTGCCAAATTGAATGATTATAAGTACTTTTGCGGAAAACAATTCAATTAATAGACTATATCAATAACATTAATTTATGGCAACAACAGCAGATATCAGAAACGGAATGTGCATCGAGTTAGATGGACAATACTTCTTCATCGTTGAGTTTCTTCATGTGAAACCAGGAAAGGGTGCTGCATTCGTTAGAACAAAACTGAGAAACGTTACCACTGGTCGTATTTTCGACAAAACCTTCAATGCAGGTGTAAAAATTGACGAGGTGCGTATCGAGCGCCGCTCATTCCAGTATCTATATCAAGATGATATGGGTTACAACTTTATGAATACTGAGACATTCGAGCAAGTACCTATTCCTGCAGAACAAATTGAGGGAGTACAGTTTCTAAAAGAGGGAGACATCGTGGAAGTTCAAATTCATGCTGAAAGTGAAACAATTTTGACAGCCGAAATGCCAGCACACGTTATATTGGAAGTTACATATACTGAGCCTGGAATAAAAGGCGATACAGCAACTAACACTCTTAAGCCTGCAACTCTTGAAACTGGTGCAGAAGTTAGAGTTCCTCTATTTATCGATACTGGCGAAAAAATCAGAGTTGATACTAGAACTGGTGCGTACGTGGAGCGTGCAAAATAATAGAATCAAACTACATATTTGCTAGTTTCAACAATGGTGACTAGCTATAAACAAGAGGGATGTCCGATACGTATTGGATATCCTTTTTTAGTAAAACACAGATATACTTAATCCAAAAGTGCAAAATTTTCAAGCTCATTTTCAACCCTGAAAAGTTACTTCGCAAAAATTTTAAGCCTAATTTCAACCCTGAAAAGTTACTCCACAAAAATTTTAAGCCCATTTTCAACATTGAAAAGTTACTTCGCAAAACTTTTAAGCCCATTTTCAACATTGAAAAGTTACTTCGCAAAACTTTTAAGCCCATTTTCAACATTGAAAAGTTACTCCGCAAAACTTTTAAGCC
>CAYTQG010000040.1:0-20332 GCA_964439965.1 uncultured Proteiniphilum sp. | reverse complement strand
CTACGGGGTTGGGACCGAATAACGAATGAATACCGATTGAATAACAATCGAATAACAATCGAATCACAATTGAATATCAATTGAACAACGATTGAATAGCTGCAATATTACCTTCCGACGTTGCCTTTTTGCCTTCTGGCGTGTATAGCGATTGAATCCTATCGTCGTAGGCTTCGTAAACTTTGTGTTTCACAATTTTCATTGTGGAGTTTACCATGCCGTTTTGCTCGGAGAAGGGTTCTTCGATAATGGTGAAGGCGGATGGAATCCAGCGGTGTGGAAACATGGTTTCGAACTCGCCGCCCCTTAGGTATCTTGCTATTTCGCTCTCGATAAGCTTGGCAGCAGCGATTGGGTCGGTGGTTTGCTTTTTCAGTTCGGTGGCATTGGGCACAATAAGCGCAGTGGTGTAGGGCTTCTGATTGTTGTAAAGTACTATTTGCTCGATATAGGGCGATTTTGCCATTATCGATTCTTCGATGCCTTCGGGCGAGAACTTTTCGCCATCATCGCTAATTAGGAGCGACTTGGTGCGACCGAGTACGTACAAGAAACCGTCGCTGTCGATATAGCCCATATCGCCAGTGTGCAGCCAGCCGTCAACGATGGTTTCGGCCGTGGCTTCGGGGTTTTTCCAATAGCCTTTCATCACGTTGCCACCGCGAATAATGATTTCGCCTTTCTGGCCAGTGGGTACCTCATTGAGGGCTTCGTCCACAATTTTTATATCCATATGCGGAACGGGTTTGCCCGACGAGCCTAACTTGTGGGCGTGGGGACTATTGGCCGAGATGATGGGTGTGGCTTCGGATAGGCCATAACCTTGATACATAGGTATGCCAATGGCGTAGAAGAAGCGTTGCAGTTCGATGTCGAGCAATGCGCCTCCGCCAATGAAAAACTGCATGTTGCTGGCAAATGATTGGCGCACTTTCGAGAATAGTACTTTATCGTAGAATGCGTATAGGGGCTTGAGCCAGAACTTTGCTCCGCCGCCTTTGTTGAAGCCCTCTTTGTTGTATTCGTAAGCCACTTTCAGTGCTTTCTTGAACAACTTGCTGGCTTTTGGTCCCTGCTTTTCTATTCCTGCTTCTATATTCTTGCGGAAATTGCTGGCAAGGGCAGGCACACTCATTATTAGATGTGGATTGATGGCTTTGAGGCTTTTGGGTACGTTGCGGAGTACTTCAATTGGCGATTTTCCCATTGCCACTGAGGCTAAGGATGCACCGCATTTCATAAATGCATAGATGCCGGCGGTGTGTCCGAACGAGTGGTCCCACGGTAGGATGAGCAACTGGCGGAAGTGCGATGGTATGCCATCTAAGTGTTCTACCGCTTGCTCGGCGTTGCATACATAATTGCCGTGTGATAGCATGATGCCTTTGGGATTGGCAGTGGTGCCCGAGGTGTATGAAATATTTGCCAGTGTGTCGGGCGTGAGTGCTGCTATTCGTTCTTCAAGTGCTTGCTCGTTTACTTTGAGAAGTCGCCTACCACTTTCCAAGATGGTGTCGAACAATACTTCATCATCTTGCAGGTTCTCATCGGGGTCGATAAGGATATATTGCTTCACTGTTTCGAAGGCTTTTTTCATTGGCCTTATCTTTGCAATCTGTTGGTCGGATGCTATCACGATGGTGCTTTCGCTATGATTGAGGCGGAAGCCTATATCGTGCTCCGTGTCGAGCTTTACAGATAGGGGCACGCAAATGGCGCCTGTGTGTAGCACGCCCAATTCGCCTATTATCCAGTTGTTTTTTCCTTCCGATAGTAGGGCTACTCTATCGCCTGGTTGCACACCTAAGGATATTAGTCCTGCTGCAAACTCCCTCGCATGGGTTTGCACTTCTTTGTAGCTTAGCGACGTGTATTGTACTCCGTGCCTTGCTTCGAACAAAAACGGGCGGTCGGCAAAATTCTCAACCGCTTCATTTAAAAATTGTACTAATGTTTTGCTCATAATATATATGTTTTAATTTGTTCTAAAATCATGACACCCCTACGGGGTTTGGATCGAATAACGATTGAATACCAATCGAATAACGATTGAATAACTACCGAATAACAGCGAAGGCGAATATCAATACCCGTCCTTCAATTCTTCCCTCAATCTCACCATTTCCTCCTTCAGCTCCGCTATTACCGTTTGGTACTTTTCGTCGTTGATGGCGTTGTAGTCTTCGTAGGGGTCTTCTTGCAGGTCGTGAAATTCCCATGCGGGTTCTATTGCATCTTTTTCCGAACCTGTCATATTGAGCGGGTCGCCGTAGAGTCCTATTTGGCTTTTGCCTTCAAACTTATCCGACACGGCTAGGGGCACGTGTGGCATGGAGTGGGCAAGATATAGGAAGAAGGGCTTGTTTTGGTTGCGCTTTATAAAGTCGATAGACTTGTTGGTGTAGTCGGTTGTAAACTGCGACTGATCGGTGTTGTATCCTACCACTTTATTGCCTTCGATGGTGGGCAAATCGGGAAAGTCGAAAACGCTTCCTTGTTGCGGATGGAATGGCCACATATCATTGGAGTGTGGCAATCCGTAGTATTCATCGAATCCATTTTGCAGTGGCAGAAACTGATGCGAATCGCCTAAGTGCCACTTTCCAAATATGGCTGTGCTATAATCTTTCTGCTTTAGTAGTTCGCCCATTGTCATCTCATCGGGGTGAATGCCGAAAGCAGAATTGGGCATTGGTGCTCCTGCAAATCCCACTCGGTTGGGGTAGCAACCGGTTAGCAATCCTGCACGAGATGCGCCACTTATGGGCTGTGCGGCTAAGAAGTGGGTGAATTGCACCCCCTCGGCTGCCATGCGGTCTATATTGGGTGTGGTGTAGCCATGTGCCCCATTGTACGAGAAGTCGCCATAGCCAGCATCATCTAAGTTGATAAGCACAATATTGGTGTGCTGCTGTGCCATAGCTGCAGTTGCTGCTCCTGTTAGTGCCCATGCGGCAAGTAGTATTGTTTTGTTCATAGCTTTGTTGTATTGATTAGTCTTCCCAGTCAAGAATTCGTTTGTCGCCTTCAAGCTTTTGTATTTCACTAATCTCTTGTGTTACTTCTATCACTCCTTTGTATTCTCCTTGCTCGTTTCTCAGGGCGAAGTATTGAATAAGTACTCGCTTGCCGTTGCGCATGCTTATCCAGAAGTCGGCTTTGTCTTTTGTGCCTTCTCTGAATGATTTGACTATCTTGTCAACTACGTGCACGCTCTCCTTGGGATGGCAGTTGTGCACGTCGCGACCAATCACTGCATTGGTGCGATGAAATATTCTCTCTTTGGGCGTGGAGAAGAAGCGTACGCGGTCGTGTTCATCTACAAAGGTGATATCTACTGGCAGATGATTGAATACTAGTAATAGTTGCTCGGCTGATAGTTCGCCAGTTTTCAGATCTACTAGGTTGGACTGTATATTATTGTCTGTGGATGTATCTTTCCGCTTTTCGGGGTTGTAGTACGGGAATCCCGACTCAACGCTCTCGTTCCATAGTGCCTCTATGGTGTGGTGCGGAATTTGTTGCTCTATAAATGGATATAGTAGTTTCTCTTCCCTAAACACTATGGCGTTGATATCGAAAAATATGTCTCCTATCAGGCGGTTGGCTTGCTCAAGGTTGTGCTCTTGGGCAGATAGTAAATCGATAAGATTGTTGAGATTGCGGCGTATATCATCGTGTATCGACCACATCACGGCAATACAGCGGTAGTCGTCGAGATTCTCTTCTGCAAGTGGAAATATAATATTCTCTTTGATGAGGTAGTAATCCGTTACCTTTTTTAGGTTTTGCAATAGATTTATTATTATCTCTTTATCTGATTGAGATATATTTTGCTTGTTTAGCTTGTGCACGTGTGGGCGCAGGCTATTTAGTCGGCGTAGTATCTCTTCGTTGTTGCGTATGCAGATGTCGAAAAAAGTTCCGCTCTTGGGTTTTGTGTAGGGAAAACTGTCAATTGTTTGGCGCAATACATTGAGAATGCGGCTTATACCCACCTTGGTGTCCGACATGGGGTAGCCTCTTTCAACGATTTGGTGCACGAGTATCACAATATCTTCGGGGGTGGCATTTGCCACAGTGGTATCTTGCAGTCTCGTTACTGTTTCGTGTGCTTTGCGCTTGTATGTTACAGCTTCAAATAGTTCGAGTAAATCCTTTAAACGTTCGTCTTGGGTTTGCTTATTGTTATTGTCCATGATAGGAAAAAATGATATAATAGTGGGGTGCTTTAATAAGGCTTAATTATTGATATAGAGGGACCAAACACGGTTTGTGCTTGCTCCCTCTATTTATATTGTTATTGAAATACTTGACTCATTGATCTGCCAATCCACACTTGTGGACCTTCGAGGTTGAATATCTCGGCAATGGTGGGGGCTACGTCAAATTGCATCATGCTCTCTTTTAATTCGCCTCCTGCTTTGATTCCCTTTCCTGCAATGATGAATGGGGTTTCCATCTCCATCATGGTTTTGCCACCATGGCCTTTGTCGATACCTCCGTGGTCGGATGTTACAATGAATATGGTGTTGTTGTATATTCCTGCGTCTTTAGTGGCTTGGATAAACTCGCCTACGTATCCGTCAAGCTCGGTTAGCTTTTCGTAATATTCGGGTGTGTCGTGCCCTGCACCATGGCCTACATCGTCGGGGCTATCGAATATGATTCCTGCAAATGTGGGCTTGTGCTCTTTGATATAATTCACGCCCATGTCTCGTAAGTCAAGGTTGCCATTGTCGGTAGATGCGTTAGTGTATTGGTTTAGTGCAAGTGTGTCGGCAATGTATTTTATGCCTTCCCACTCCGACATCATACCCATAACTGCATCGGGGGCTAAGTCTCTTATTAATTGAAATATATTGGGGAATGTTCCATTCTGATTTAATTCGCGTGATGGAAGATCGGGCGTTTGTGATCCCCATGTGGTGTAGCCATGAAGCTCGGGACCAGCTCCCATAAACATGGATGCCCAGTTGACCGCGCTTGATGATGGCAACACGGAACGCTTTTGAAGTGTGTATGAGCCTTCGCTCATTAGTTGTTTTACGTTTGGCATGTCTGCTTTCTCTACGCTGTAGGAGCCCCATCCATCTAATCCTATAAAGATTACGTGTTCTGCCTTCCATGGCTGATTGGTGGGTGTGGTGCTGCTTTCGGTGCAACTGCCTAAGGTGAAGAGTGCAATCAATACTGCAAACAATGAGGTGGGTTTTAGAATATTCATTTTGATGTTTTACTTTTTGCTTAAATGTTTTTATTGGAATTGTTCTTATTTGTTGTCAAAGGTAGAAAAAATGAAATAAAAAGACAAAAAAACTCCAGTCGATTGCGACTGGAGTTCAATAATATATGTGTTTGGGTTTACAAACTGTTTAATATCTGTCTGGCTTTTCTCACTTGATCTTCGGTTGAGATATCGCCCTTGGTGTCGATGGTGAAGGTGGCGATTACGTCTTCTAGCTTTTTAAGTTTGCTAGGATTGTTTTCGTACTCCTTGCGCAGGGTTTGTATCTTCTCGTAGTCTTGAAATCCTTCTACTAATCGCTCGAAGCGGATACTGCTACGTGCATCAGGATATACTAGGTAGGTGTCGCCTCCTGCCCATGTGCGGAAACGAGAGTCTTGAAGTGGACTTTTTGTCCAGCTATTGTAGGCCCATCTTAAGTATCCGTCGTAGTTGCCCGCCATCGAGTGCCATCCAATCCATGTGGCCTCAGCTGGTGCCGAGAATGTGAATGTGTTTGGAAAAGCCTCAGTACAGCATGTGTAAACTGTGCTGCGTTTGTTCTCGCTATCCCTTTTGCTTTTGATTGTTTCAGGAAATTTTTGACCGAAGGCGATGCAATAGTCATATAAGTCTGCCTCAAGCTCTGCGTGATAATTGCCTGCAAGAGATATCTTGAAGTTTGCATCTGCTTTCTTGATAATCTTAATGGTGTTTTGCATATCTTTCATTGAGCGCTCGTCCATTGCAATGGTGGTTTTCTCGAACCATCCTTTAGATTTTAGATGCTTTGCAAAGTCGGTAAGGAATGGTAGCCAGTAGCTTTCAAACTCTTTTGAGTCGGTTTGCGCTTCTATGAATTTGATGCTGTTGCTTGCTACATCAAAGTAATCGAAACTCATTGCCCATGGTATCATGGTGTAGGTGTTGATTTGCTCGGTGATGCCTACATCGTTCATCATAAACTCAACCCACTTGTCGAATGCATCATATTTGTATTCCCAACTGCCATCCAGATTTTTAATCTTAGTAACCATGCTGTCGAATGGGTCTTCGGTTTGTCCTGCCCATGGTTTGTGCATGATGGTGGTGGTGATAACTTTTTGTCCTGCATTGGCTAACATTTTCATCACTGGTCTCATCAGGTCGAAATGCTCTTGGCTCCATAGTTCCACATTGTGATAGCGTGCCACTGCATACGGATTTTGCCACAAATCGAGATGGAATCCCCACTCTGATGGATCTGCTAATTGTCGATTCTTTACATTGATTTCAATGTTTAGGTTAGAGTTTTTACCGTCAACATTTGCTGTAAGTGTTCCTTTGTATTTCCCTGCTTTGATATTGCCTGGTACGCTGATATTTACCCACACTGGTTTGGTGGTGAAAGCATCAATAGTTAGGTTTGTGTGCTCGTTGTTTAGCACATCAGCCACTGCTGTAGAGTCGTAAACACTATGGTCGGGGCGATGTCCGCATCCTCCTGATCCATCTTTGTTAAGCTCGTCGGTCATTACGTAGCTCACTGGCAATACCTTGATATTGGATGCAGAAATAGTGTTGCGTCCACTCTTTAGATCCGAAGCGGTGAAGTTGACGCCACTTAGGTCTGCCTTGGTGTAGAAAAGTGCTTGTGCATTTACTCTTTCGCCCTGCCATGCTGTAAGCTTGATGGTGTTTGCATTACCATCTTTATTGGCCATGCCTACCTTGTTGGGCACAGATAGTTTTGGGTAGCGTGTGTCAACATTACCCCACATGAAATTGTAGTTGCCTCGTAGGCTTTTTTCCCAAACCTCTTTGCTATCAAATGGCTTGCTGTCTTTTAGTTCTACATAATCTTGCGCATTCATGATGAAAGGGAAGACAAGTAGTAGAAGTAAAATAATACGTTTAGTCATTGTTCTTAATTTATTGTTGTTATTAATTTGTTTTATTAAAATAAATCAATCTCGGCAATGGCTGCTGACTTTTGATCGGCTGATATTTCGGTTGCCACGATTCGTATGTATCGTGTGTTGATTTTGCTCACAAATCGGTGTGTGCGTGGTGATGGATCGTTGATGAGGTTGCCAAACTCAAATGAGGCTGCTCTCTCCCAATTCTCTCCATCTTTGCTCACTTCTATGTCACCTTTGGCTATCATGCCCTCTGAGTTTTGTGTTTGAGGTGTGTATATCCAACCAGAAATGGACTGCTCCTTGCCTAAATCAATAGCAATATGGTGATTGCCATTGCTTAGAAATGATTGCCAATAGGTTTTAGGATTGGCATCGAATGCGTGCTCACCTTTGGCACTTTGCTTTTCGCTGCTTGTTTCTATCAACTTCCAATCCTTTTTGGATAGTCCTATAGTCTGGCTTTCCGTTGGTCCCACTTGCTCATTGTGGAAAGCCGCTGCTTTTAGTTCTTTGCCTTCAATAAATATTGGTTCTGTATATTTGGCAGAGCTTTTTGTTGGCTCGCTTCCATCAGTGGTGTAGCGTATCTCGTAGCCAGTGCTTAGGTTTTCTACAATATTCTCGCCATGAGGTTTCCAGTTGAAATCTGAAGTAGCGGGCTCTATAGTTACATATCCATCCACATTGCGGGTAAATGATAGTTGTGGTGGTCGTGTTTGATAATAGTGTGCCGATACGTGACTAATAGCGGGGTCGAGTCTTGATTCGAGAACTCTGATTCTGATTTTGTTTGTAGTAACTTCTGGGAATCTAAGTATTCGCTTATAACCTATATTGGTAGCTGTAGCCACTTCTTGCCATTGATTATTGATCCATGCATCTACCGCATGTTTCTCTACTCGCTCGCTATGTGTGGCAATAGCTTCCTGAATCATAATACGGTTTATCTTTTTTGGGCTTGCAAGTGTGAATACTAGTTCTTTATTGTTGCCCTTAAGTAGTTGATATTTGTTGGGGTTAGAGTTCAAAATGTTCTTTGGACCTTTTGCACCTTTCAGCAAATCTACATCATAAGTTTCGCGTATTCTATTTCCTGCTTCAACTAGCGATACCACATCTTGATGCGAAAATTTACCATCACGATTTGGTGGTATATTGAGTAGGAATATAGAGTTTCCGCCAACAGATCTCTCATACATATCGAATACATCATCGGCACTGCGTACTTTTTGGTGTGTATCATCGCGATAAAACCATCCTTCGCGAATAGAAGTATTGGTTTCGGCTGGCTGGTAGTGCAAGTATTTTGCATCGTATAGCTTTTCGCGTGAGCCTAAGTCCTTAGCCGTGTTGTCATTAAACACTGATGTGGTGTGGGGATTATTTTGATATGGGATCACGTTCCATTCCGTATCTCTGGTTGCTCCGCTTTCGTTGCCACACCATCTGATATCTTCTCTGCCAAATATTACAGCCTTAGGTGCAAGTGTTCTTATTAGCTCTTTCCAAGCAGGATAGTTGTAGGTTTGGCCACCTTTTTGTTTTGGGTGTGCCCCGTCAAACCACAGTTCGTGCACCTCGCCATACTCGGTGAGCAGCTCAAATAGCTGATTAAGGAAGTACTCGTTGTAGTCATCTAGCTCAAACTCAAACTTGGTTTTGTTTGCAAACGGGCGACCGGGCACTTCGCGTGGAATGGTTCGCTTAGTGTATTTGCTTAAGTTGCCATACAATCCATCAGGGTGTTCAATCTGGTATAGGTCGGCTGGTGAAAGATAAATACCAAGTTTTAAGCCATATTTTTTGCACGACTCTGATAACTTTTTCAAGATATCGCCTTGCCCATTCTCAAATCCGGTGGACATGATGCCATGATCGGTGTAGCGACTTTGCCATAGTACAAATCCATCATGGTGTTTAACGGTTAGGATAACCATCTTCATACCCGCTGCATCCATTGCTTCGCACCATTGGTCGGTGTCTAAATTCTTCAGATCAAAAATACTTGGGTGCTCCATCCCATCACCCCATTCCTTGCGGGTAAATGTGTTGGGCCCTAAATGAATAAATGCGATGTACTCATTTTTGAGTGCTTCTAACTGATTTTTTGAAGGAACTACATGTGCAGCTTTTCGTATAATCTGCTCATGGGTGTCGCTCTCTTCTACCTTGATAGTGTTTTGTGGCTTAATTCGCTGAGCAGACGCTATAAAGGTCACTCCTAGAACTGCAACAAACAATAAAAGTTTTTTTCTCATTTTGATTTTGTTGTTTTGTTGAAAGTAATCGATAAGTTATTAAAAGGGATACGTAGTTGAAGCCATTATCAAATATCTACAAAAAGTATCCATAACGTGTAATTGTGTTGCAAAAATAGTCAAATATATTTGATTTAGTAGTTTTCCGTTGCCTGCTTGTTGTGAGGTATAACAAAAGAATACCATCAATAGCCTATAAGTTTAAAATATAATTACTAATTTTGGGGTTTTAAAACCAATAAACTTTTATCGTATGTGTACGTAAACACACAGTTGTCTATTTACACATCTAATATATTTTAAACAGGAATAAATACATTTATGCAAAAAGTAGTAACATTTGGAGAGATAATGTTGCGTTTGGCAACACCCGATTATTTACGTTTCAAACAATCTAATAGCCTTACTGCCACCTTTGGCGGTGGAGAGGCAAATGTGGCTGTGTCGCTAGCCAATTATGGTGTTGATGCCGAGTTTGTGACGCGCTTGCCGCAAAACGAGATTGCAGACTGGTGTATTTCGGAGCTACGAAAACATGATGTAGGCACTGGCAATATTATCCGTGGAGGTGATAGAGTGGGGATATATTTTCTTGAAACAGGTGCTGTGGCTCGTCCCTCAAAAGTAGTTTACGATCGTGCGGGCTCGTCGATAGCTGATATAGAACCTGGATCGATAAATTGGAGAGAGGTGTTTAAGGATGCAACTTGGTTTCATTGGACTGGTATTACTCCTGCTATTTCACAAAACGCCGCCAATATGTGTCTTGAGGCTATTAAGGTAGCAAACGAGATGGGTGTAACTGTTTCGACCGACTTGAATTATAGAAAGAACCTTTGGAAGTATGGTAAAACGGCTTCTGAAGTGATGCCTGCTTTAGTGGAGGGATGCGATGTGATATTGGGGAATGAGGAGGATGCTGAAAAGGTGTTCGGAATTAAGCCCGAGGGTTTTGAAGTGGAGCATACGGGTGGAGAGGTAGATGCCACCGAGTTTGAGTCGGTGTGCAAGCAAATGATGAAACGTTTCCCTCGTGCCAAAAAGGTAATTATCACTCTACGTGGTTCGATAAATGCAAACCATAATACATGGGGAGGATGTTTGTATTCAGATAAACTGTATCAATCTCGCCGCTACGATATTACACATATAGTGGATAGAGTGGGAGGGGGCGACTCATTTATGGGTGGCTTGATTTATGGTTTGATGACATATGAAAATGATGACCAAAAGGCGCTCGACTTTGCCGTGGCTGCTTCGTGCTTGAAGCACACTGTGTATGGCGATTTCAATTTGGTAACCGTTGCCGAGGTTGAAAACCTAATGAAGGGTGATGGTTCTGGTCGCGTGGTAAGATAAAAATGATCACAGTATAAAAAAACATATAGTAATGGCTCGTTTTTCAAGAATAGAGGTTTATAATGCAATTTTAGAGACAGGTATTGTGCCAGTATTCTATAATCCGGATGTGGAAATTGCAAAGCAAGTTATTAGTGCTTGCTATGAGGGGGGCATCAGAGTGTTTGAGTTTACAAATCGTGGCGATTTTGCTCACGAGGTGTTTGCAGAGCTTTCGAAATGGAGCAAAGATGCATGCCCTGAGATGATACTGGGTATCGGCTCGATAGTGGATGCGCCAACCGCTTCATTGTATTTGCAATTGGGTGCCAATTTTGTGGTTGGCCCACTCTTAAATCCTGATGTATTTAAAGTATGTAATCGCCGACAAGTGGCTTATTCGCCTGGATGTGCCACAACTACCGAGATAGGTATGGCGCAGGAGCTGGGGGCAGAGATAGTGAAAATATTTCCTGGTGGCGATGTAGGCGGTCCTTCATTTGTGAAGAATATTAAGGGACCCATGCCGTGGTCGAAAATAATGGTTACGGGTGGTGTGGCTCCTACCGAAGAGAATCTAACCAAGTGGTTTGAAGCTGGTGTGGATGCTGTGGGTATCGGTTCTAATCTATTCCCAAAAGAGGTGATTCAAAACAAAGAATGGAACAAAATAAGTGAACTCTGCGCAAAATGCTTGGCAGTGGTAGCGCGATATAAATAATAAATAGACAAACTAAAACAAATCAATAAATCAAAGTAATAATGAATCTATTAAACAAACATGCCGAAAAACCTACAAGTTTTCGCTGGACTATTGTTGCACTCCTGTTTGTGGCAACAACTATTAATTATCTCGACAGGCAGGTGTTGTCGCTTACGTGGGATGAATTTATTAAACCTGAATTTCACTGGGACGAATCGCATTACGGAACAATCACGTCGTTCTTCTCAATATTTTATGCCATCTCCATGCTCTTTGCAGGTAGATTTGTGGAGTGGATGGGTACCAAGAAAGGTTTTCTATGGGCCATTGGTGTGTGGAGCGTTGGTGCATGTTTGCACGCATTAGGTGGAGTTTTCACTGAGGCTGTTGTGGGGCTTAATAATGCCGCTGAACTTGCTGCTGCCACTGGAGATGTGGCTATATTAATTTCAACAGTCAGCATGTGGGCTTTCTTAGTGGCTCGTGGTGTGTTGGCACTTGGTGAGGCGGGAAACTTTCCATCAGCAATCAAGGCTACTGCCGAATACTTCCCAAAGAAGGACCGTGCGTATGCTACTTCAATTTTTAATGCTGGTGCATCTATTGGTGCATTGTTCGCACCGCTTACTATTCCCCCATTAGCAAAGCATTTTGGATGGGAAGCTGCATTTATTATTATCGGTGCGCTAGGTTTTGTGTGGATGGGCTTTTGGGTGTTTTTGTACGACAAGCCATCTGAAAGCAAGAGAGTGAACGAATTTGAGCTTGACTATATCAATCAAGATAGACACGAGCTATCGGAAGAGGAAAATAAGAAGAATGAGCAAAAGATGTCGCTAAAGCAATGCTTATCGTACAAACAGACATGGGCATTTGCCGTTGGTAAGTTTATGACAGACGGTGTGTGGTGGTTCTTCCTTTTCTGGACTCCATCATATCTAAGCACTCAGTTTGGCATCAAAACATCCGAAGGGTTGGGTATGGCACTAATATTTACGCTTTATGCTATTGTTACGGTGTTGTCGATTTATGGAGGCAAACTGCCAACTATAATTATCAACCGTAGTGGTCAAAATCCGTATGCGGCTCGTATGAAGGCTATGTTGATATTTGCTTTCTTCCCATTAGTGGTGCTATTGGCACAGCCATTGGGTATGCATTTCGAGCCACAGTTTGGACGATTGGCAGCATGGATTCCTGTTTTGCTTATTTCGATTGGTTGTGCTGCTCACCAAGCATGGAGTGCCAACCTTTTCTCAACCATTGGTGATATGTTTCCATCGGGTGCTATTGCAACTGTAACCGGAATTGGTGGAATGGCTGGTGGTATTGGTTCGATGCTATTGCAAAAAAGTGCTGGTAATCTATTTGTGTTTGCTGGCGATACCAATCTTTCATTTATGGGCTTTGAGGGCAAACCAGCAGGATACTTTATCGTATTTATCTTCTGTGCGGTTGCATACCTTATTGGATGGTCGCTTATGAAGATGCTTGTACCAAAATATAAACTTATTACTATCGATTAATCGGTATGTAACTTATTCTTACAATTACGCGAAGGAGATGTGCCGTTGGGTGCATCTCCTTTTTTTTGGTGTGATGTCTATTATAATGTCACCGTTACGGGGGTTTGGGCTTTAATCATAACTATTACACGCAAAATCATTATGCCCCTGTGTGGTTTGTTGGGATTTGTATTAATAAATATAAATATCGCATGATTTGGCTAAATAAATGTTTAAGGAGATGTTGGTTTTTTTGATGCATTTCATAGGAGGAGTAAAGGAGCTATAAAGGAGCTATAAAGGAGGTGTGTCGAGGCTGTGAATTGTTAAGGGATGCAAATGGTTTTTTGTTGGTTATAATGATGTTTACTTAGTTTAGCCGAGTGAATTAAATTCTTTAACCCTTTTAATATGGAAAATAAAATGGTAAAGAGTAACTTTGAACTTTAATTATTGAACAGAGTAAAAGAAGAGAGAAACATAAATGGAAAAGAAAACCCGTCAAAAAAAGAGTAATACAAAGATTGTTGAAAAGCCAATGATTGTGCCTGAGTATGGCAAGCTACCACCCCAAGTGCAAGAGCTTGAGGAGGCTGTGTTGGGTGCCTTGATGCTCGAAAAGGACGCATACTCGATAGTAGGTGAGATTTTGAAATCAGAGAGCTTTTATAACCCTATGCATAACCTGATTTTTGATGCAATACAAGGGTTGGCGGTGCAACAAAAGCCTGTTGACGTTTTGACGGTTGTAGAGGAGTTGAAGCGTCGTGGCGAATTGGAGTCTGCTGGTGGAGCTGTGTATATAGCCGAACTTTCGGGAAAAGTGGCATCTGCAGCCCATATCGAATATCACGCGCGAATAATTGCTCAGAAGTATCTTGCCCGCGAACTTATCCACTTTTCATCAGATGTTACCCAAAAAGCGTTTGACGAAACTGTTGACATAGACGATTTGATGCAGGAAACGGAGGGTCGCCTATTTGAAATATCGCAACGAAATGTGAAAAAGGATGTTATCCAGATTAATCCTGTGATTAAGGAGGCTATGGAGAACATTCAGATAGCGGCAAACCAAAAGGATGGTATGAGTGGCTTGTCAACTGGCTTTAAAGAATTGGACGACTTGACGCACGGATGGCAAAAGTCGGACTTAGTGATTATAGCAGCTCGTCCTGCAATGGGTAAAACTGCATTTGTATTGTCGATGGCAAAGAATATGGCTATTAACTACGAATATCCAGTGGCAGTGTTTTCGCTTGAGATGGCCAATGTGCAGCTGGTAAACCGTTTGATAGTGAACGTGTGCCAGATTAAGGGTGAAAGCATCAAGAGTGGTAAACTCTCAACTGACGAGTGGGATAGGCTTGATGTGAAGATTAAGGAACTGTATGATGCACCTATATTTGTAGATGATACCCCCAGTTTGTCGGTGTTCGAACTTAGAACCAAGGCTCGCCGATTGGTAAGGGAGCACGATGTGAAGATAATAATTATCGACTACCTACAGCTGATGAATGCTAGCGGTATGAACTTCGGTAGCCGTGAGCAGGAGGTGAGTATGATTTCGCGCTCACTAAAGGGATTAGCAAAAGAGCTAAATATTCCCATCATTGCGCTATCACAGCTTAATCGTGGATTGGAGAGCCGACAAGGAAATGAAGGCAAACGCCCTCAGCTTGCCGACCTTCGTGAATCGGGTGCTATTGAACAGGATGCCGATATAGTTTGTTTCATTCATAGGCCCGAGTATTATCGAATTACCGAAGATGATATGGGTAACTCGCTGATAGGTGTTGCCGAAATTATTATTGCAAAGCATCGTAACGGTCCCACAGGCATTGCAAATATGAGATTCGATAATGAATATGCAAGATTTGAAAATTTAACGGACAATAAAGTTAGCTCACAATCATATGTCGAAAGGCCATCAAGAATGAATGCTAAAGTTGAGCCAGCACCAGTGCAGCATGACAATTCGAGTGACTTTTTGACAATGTCTAAAAATGAGGCTCCACCATTTTAATATTTCTAGAAATGATAAACAGATTTAAAAGCATAAAGTATATTCTTCTATCATTGTTGGTAATCACTGCAGTATCGTGCAGCAGGGTAGGCTCAGATGCCAAAAAGGCTGCTAAGCTAACCAACAAATCGATAGAGAAAACAAATCAGATGAAGCTAAAGAATGCTGAGAAGCTTTATAATAAGTCGCAAGAAATACAACAGAAATACGAAACGCATAAGAAAAGAGATAAATTCTACAAAGTTTATCAAGAGCATCGCGACAAAGGAAAAGCTATACCCCGCCCTGAAGTTGAATAACGGGGCGGTTCTACATCTTAATTATTAACTAACAAGCAAATTTTGTAACTGAAATTAATTTCGTAAATTTGCCGTCTCTCATTTTATATCAAAACTAATTATCAACTAAATGAATAAGTCTCACGTGATGAGAAGAGTTATCTTTCTCTTTATTACAGCGCTATGCTTTGCTAATATTAGTGCAGCACAAAATCTTAACTACAACAAAACAACTCGCAACGGACAAACCTACTATATATATAAGGTGAAAACTGGCGAGGGGCTATATTCTGTGTCCCGAACATTTGGAGTTCCGGTTGATGAATTAATTAAAAATAATCCGGGAAGCGAAAATGGATTAAAGAACGGACAGGAGTTGCTAGTGCCTACAGCCGACGAAATAAAAGTAGCAGTAGGCATAGATGTAGATAAAATAAATCAAAATAGAGTTCAAAACGATTCATTCGAGCACACTGTTACTCGCGGTACCACTCTTTATAGCATAGCGCAGATGTATAACACAACAGTTGCAGAAATAAAAAGAATAAACCCAGGCTTGACTGACGAAATAAGCGAAGGTCAAGTAATAAAGATACCGCAACAGAAGGTGATTGCAACCCAAGAAGAGAGCTTTCTGTTTCATACCATTCTTCCAAAAGAGACATTATATTCAGTTTCGAGAACTTATTCGCTAAAGCCTGAAAACCTGATGGAAGCAAACCCAGGTTTGTCGGCCGAAACTTTTCAGATAGGTAAAACAATAAGAATACCGGCTCATGCCTCTAATGCCAATTTGGCCGAGCGTGAGGCAGTTGAGCTAAATAATGAGGTTCATAAAGTAAAGCGTGGTGAAACATTATTCTCCATCTCGCAGAGATATGGACTAAAGGTTGCAGATCTTGAAAAAGCTAATCCACAGCTCACCACCGATCTGAAACCAAACATGGAGATACTAATTCCATTGAAAGGAAAGATTGATGAAAATCAACTATTGAGCGAGATTGATGCTGATAGACTGCTGAGCAGAGTGGCTCCCGAGATTAAGGCTAACATCATTAGAGTGGGGCTGCTATTACCTTTCTTGGATAAAACGGATAATCAACACTATCGCCTGCAGGAATACTACGAGGGCTTTTTGATGGCAGTAGAAAAAATGAAAAAGTCGGGTGCCAATATCGAAGTTTATACTTTTGAAACTGGTACTAATGCAAAACTAGAGAGCCTGCTAGGTACTCTTGAGATGCAATCGCTACATCTTTTAGTAGGAGGAATGACTGACGATCAAATCGATATTATGTCTAAATTCTCTAAGCAGCATGGTATTAAGTATGTAATTCCTTTTTCATCCAGAAACAATGAGGTGTTGAACAACGATAAGATTTTCCAGGTCAACACACCGCACACATATCTTTATGCAAAAGCATCTAAAGTGTTTACCGATCAGTTCCGAGATAAAAATGTAGTATTGGTAAACGTGCCACAAAAAAATGATAAGGCTGAGTTTGTAAACATTCTAAGAGCAGACTTAAAGGGCAATAACATCAATTTCAAAAGTATAGACTTGAACTCAGACCTGTATGAAAATATTAAACCACTTTTGACTAAAGATAAAGACAACATAATTGTGCCCACTAGTGGCGATTCTGGCTCACTTCGTGATATTATGCACTCGCTATCGCAGCTTCATCAGGATGATGAGGAAATTGTAACACAGCTATTTGGATACCCCGAGTGGCAAACATTTAGCTCAGACACCCAAAAGTTGATGCATTTCTTTGGCACATACTTCTATTCTACTTTCTATGTTGATAATAGCAATTCAGCCACACGTCAGTTCACTCAAGATTTCAAAAAGTGGTATGGCCGCGAGCTTATAAGCACATTTCCAAAGTATGGAATGTTTGGTTACGATACAGGATTATATTTCCTAAATGCAATTTACCGAAACGGTGTAAACTTCGAAAACAGTATCGATATAATAAGACCAGTTGAAACACTACAGTTTGCTTTTAATTTTGAACGAGTAAGCAACTGGGGCGGATTTATTAATTCAGGCTTATATCTTATATACTTAGATAAAGAGGGCAAAGTACAAAAAACAAACAAGAGCAAGTAATGAAAAAAATACTACCTATAGTATTGCTTCTTGTCATTTCATTAGGACAAGCGTCGGCACAGAAAAATATTTTCAATAAAGAACTATACATTGGCTTTAGTGGTGGGGGCTTATCCTCATCACTAGATTTTCAGCCAAGCAAACCCCAAACCACACTTATGGGAGTGCACGGTGGTGTGTCGGCAAAGTTTATTTCCGAAAATCATCTAGGCTTACTTCTAGAGCTCAACTATTCGCAAAAGGGATGGAAAGAAGAGTTTGACCTCGAAACACAGAGCGACTTCGAGTACTCACGTTCTTTGCACTACATCGAATTACCTTTTATGACCCACATATATTTTGGAAACAAAACCCGCTTCGTATTCAATGCTGGCCCACAAATAGGATATCGATTTGGTGAAGCCACATCAATGAGCGATTCGTTTAAAAAGTTTCTTGATGAGGCAATGGAGGTATCGCCCAACGAGCCTGCTGTTGCTCAATATAGCTCCGAACTTCGTAGATTCGATTATGGTATTACCGGAGGATTGGGAATGGAGTTTAAGAGCGGAATAGGCAATCTACAGCTAGAGGGCAGGTACTATTTTGGATTGGGCGATGTGTTCGAAAACCGCAAGTCGCGCAATAATATCTTTAACCGATCAGCCAATCGAAACATCATTGTAAAGCTAACTTACTTCTTTAATGTGATATAGGTTGGTTTTTGGCTACTAGCTTTTGGCCTACAGCATAGTGCTGCCCTATGGACAGAGATAGGTGTGTGATTCTGTCCATAGGTTGAAACCTATGGTTAATTATATTATGCCTTCCAGGCATGGACCTACCAAAAGTTGGATGACACTCGTAACTTACAACTCGCCTACAAATATCCAAACCCCAGCTACTATTTGCACAATAGAAATAATTGTATTACTTTTGAACAAAATTGAATGTAGATATGTTCATATGTTTTGTGTAAGAAAAAATGGAAACTATAAAATTTAAAATAGACACTAAAAGCTTTGATAAGTCGCAATTTGAAGAGGCGGCTTATATTTTGAAGGCGCTATCTAATGAAATTAGACTTAGCGTGATAGCACTACTAACAAATGTAGAAGAGCGAACAGTAACCGAGATGATGGAGATAATAAAGTGCGAGCAATCGCTCCTATCGTACCATCTCACTGATATGCGCGCCAAAGGAATATTAGGAATGCGCAAGAGTGGCAAAAACTGTTACTATTCTATCAAAAATCACAGAGTAGTAGAGATGCTATCTTGCGTGGTAAACTGTGAGAAATAAAAATATTACATCACACACACAAACAATAAATTAATAAGATGAAGCTAAGATTACTGCTGATGGCTGTTGTAGCACTGTTTCTAACGGTGTCGTGTTCGGGCAACAAATCCACAAGCTCGGATAATGCAGCCGAGGCAAATACTGAACAAGAAATCAAATCAAATAATAATAAAATGGCAAAAACAATTAACTTAACAAGAGAGGATTTTCTGGCTAAAGTAGCCAATATCGAAGCAAACCCACAAGAGTGGAAATATTTGGGCGACAAACCTTGTCTGATCGACTTTTATGCAGACTGGTGTGGACCATGTAAAATGGTAGCCCCAATACTTGAAGAGCTTGCGGGCGAATATGCCGATGATCTTTACATCTATAAGGTAGATACAGAAGTTGAGCAACAACTAGCAGCCGAGTTCGGAATCCGTAGCATTCCATCATTGCTTTTTGTGCCAATGGAAGGACAACCACAAATGGCTCAAGGTGCATTACCTAAAGATGCTTTGAAAGAAGCAATTGGTGAAGTACTTCTAAAAAACTAAGTAGATATGGAAAATATGTTTGTCGAAAGCAAGAGCAAATACAATTTCGATGAAACAGTCGAAAAGCTAAATGAAGCAATTGCAGAGGGTGGATGGCGTGTACTTCACACTCACAATCTGCAAGAAACGATGATTAAAAATGGCTACGACGATGTGTTGCAAACAAAAGTGATTGAGCTATGCAATCCAAAGCTAGCGCACCAATTACTATCCGACAACGAGTCGCGTATCTATTCAAATATGATGCCTTGCCGCATGTCGGTATATGAACTAAAGGATGGCGCAACCTACGTTTCGCGTATGAACACCAAGATGCTTTCAATGCAAATAGGTGGAAAAGTGGAACAAGTGATGGGAGGAGCTTTCCAACAAGCAGAAGAGTTTATAAATAAGGTTAGCAAATAATTGTCGAGGCTTTAACCAGCCATTAAACAACTAATAAAATCGGACAGCACCTAAATGATGGTAGCTGTCCGTTTTTTTATTTACTTTTTCTATTCCTTCTGATTTCTCCAGGTGTTTCGCCAATTCTATTCACACAAAAGTGATAAAGATGCGAAGCACTCGAAAATCCCAGCTTATTAGCAATATCCGAGAAAGAGTGATTTGTATTTTTCAATTGATGCATCACATCCCTCTTCCTTATTTGTAATAGCCACTGCTTTGGCGTAGTGCCTAGGTTTTTCTGAAAATGCCTAGTAAATGTTTTACTAGAATTATAGCCACATTTTGCCGAGAAGTCCTCTACCGATTCCACCCCTTTGTAGTTTGATAGAACCAGCTCAATAAAGTTATCCTCGTCCGATTTAAATTCCGATACATTAAGAGCAACCACATTTTTCTTTTTAGGGCTATAAATAATCCTCTCCTTGCCATTCGAAAAATGCACCACAACTTTTTCAACGTTGCTCAAAACCTCGTCCTTCTCCTTGTATAGATAGTTACTCATGCTTTGGTTAGTTATAAACAGCATTACGCCGTTTCATTTATATAATTCTTTTCCTCAATTTCAATTCAAATAAATTTGCCAGTGACTACCGCTTGCACCCATAAACGCTATGGGGTAACGTTTATGCACGTGCTGCTGGTAGCTCACTTGGCAAATAATGTCTGTCGGTGCGTCTCCGACAGACGGGAGTGTATTTTTTAGCTGTTGGCTGTT
>CAYTQG010000039.1:16967-20684 GCA_964439965.1 uncultured Proteiniphilum sp. | reverse complement strand
GTAAGTAAAAACACAAATTGGGGATTGCATGACTTGAGTTGGAGAAAGGAAAATACTAGTTGGGGATTGTATGACTTGAGTCGGGGAAAGAAAAATAATTGTTGCGGATGGCATGATTTTAGTCGAAGAAGGGATGGCCAAATCTTTTTGGCCATCCCTTTTAATAGAAAACGAGGTTGTGTTTTGTAAAGTAAACTTTGTTCTATTTCCCAATACAAAATTTTGAGAAGATATTACCTAATATCTCATCAGTAGATATTTGTCCAGTTATTTCGCCCAGATAGAACATACATTCGCGAATGTCTTGAGCTAAGAAATCACCAGTAATACCATCATCTAATCCATTTTTTACTCTTATAATTGCTTTGTGGGCATTGTTGAGGGCTTCGTAGTGACGAAGATTGGTAACTACCACATCACTCTCACTTATTTGAGGCATATGAGCTGCCTTGATAAGTAGTGATTGAAGATTATCAGTGTTGATACGATTCTTGGCTGAAATAAATATTTTTTCTGCTTTTAAATCAGGAAATAGTGATTCCCTTTGTTTTTGCTCTTCTAACGAAATCAAATCGGATTTGTTGAATACAATTATTGTATCTTTATCGTTTAGGCGAGGGTGGATTATTTCGGCTAGTGAGTTTAGTTTATCTATCTCGCTAGTGAGATCGATAACCCACAGAACAACTGATGCTTGTTCTATTTTTTGAAAAGTTCTTTCGATACCCATTGCTTCTATTGTATCTGTGGTATTGCGAATGCCAGCAGTATCAATAAATCTGAACTCTATGCCATCTATATTTACAGTATCTTCTACTACATCGCGTGTGGTGCCATGAATGTCTGATACAATTGCCTTATCTTCGTTGAGCAATAGATTTAAGAGTGTGGATTTTCCTGCATTTGTTTCGCCTATGATGGTGATAGGAATACCATTTTTGATGGCATTGCCTAGTTGAAATGAACTAGCAAGTGAGCTTATCTCTTTTTCAATATTTTCTGTTAGGCTATATAATTGTTCTCGATTTGCAAACTCCACATCCTCTTCTGAGAAGTCTAGCTCGAGCTCTATAAGTGAAGCAAATTGAAGAAGCTTGTCGCGAAGCGCCATTAGCTTTTCGGCAAATCCACCACGCATTTGGTTCATAGCCACACGGTGCGATGCTTTGGATGTAGATGAGATGAGATCTGCTACTGCCTCGGCTTGGCTCAAATCGAATTTACCGTTCCTAAAGGCGCGGCGCGTAAATTCGCCTGCTAGTGCAAGCCTTGCCCCTTGTGCTAGTAGTGTTTCTACAATTTTTTGCTGAATATATACTGATCCGTGACAAGATATCTCCACACTTTCGTCGCCCGTAAAGGAGTGCGGAGCATGAAATATGGAGATAAGCACCTCATCCAGCACTTCATCATTATTATATATACGACCAAAATGAATAGTGTTGGCTCCGGCATCAGCTAGCTTTTTGCCTGAGGGTGATGTGAAGACTTTGTCTGTTAGACTTATGCTTCCTTCGCCCGATAGCCTAATAAGAGCTATCGCCCCCATACCTGGAGGCGATGAAATAGCGCATATTATATCATTAATATTATTATTGTGCATGTGTGAATTATTTAATACCTAAATATGTAGTAAATGCAAAGTTATAACATATAAGTATAACTATGTGCAGTTAGTATCTGAAACTACTTCCGCCCAAAAACTCTCGGAGTAGCGAGGTAGGAGGTAGTTCTCTGTCGGTCAGATAATTGAAATAGCCCAAGAACTTTAGCAAGCGGTATGCTTCAGAGAATTCGGGAGATGTGCGTGGCACTCGTCTCAAAATAGGTTCGGCATGTCGCCTAATGGCTGCCAACTCATATATCATTGCTGAGCTAAACATTACATCAGCATTCTCTTGAAATGGAAAGATCCATTTTTCTTCACCTCTACGAACGCTTCCCCATCTCGAAATAGTATTTTCGGCTGAGTAGCCTCTATATCGATAATCGCGAATTATACGGCGCAAGAGTCTATTATCAGATGCTGGAATCCAATTGTGATTATCCAAAGATATGGATGTAAGTGCCGAAACATATGCCATGAATTTTCTGTTGCGAGCTATATTCTCAGTAAGTTTTGGGTTGAGCGCATGAATACCCTCAACTATGAGAACACTTTTATCGTCCATCTTGAGTTTTTGTCCTCTGTACTCTCTTTTCCCAGTCACAAAGTTGTAAGTTGGTAATTCTATCTCTTCTCCGTTTAGCAATTTATTTAAGTGATCTTTAAATAGGTCTAGATCTATTGCATAGAGAGACTCGTAGTCCTTTTCGCCCGATTCGTCAACAGGACTCATATCGCGATCCACAAAATAATCGTCGAGTGATATACCTACAGGTTTTAATCTGTTTACGAATAGTTGTACTTCTAGTCTTTTGCGGAATGTGGTTTTACCCGACGATGATGGTCCTGAGATTAAAACTAATCTTACTCCATTATTGTACCTATGAGTTATTTCTTTGGCTATTTCGCTAATTTCATTTGCTTGATATGCCTCCGAAACTTGAATGATCTCTGATATTCTATTTGTACGGATTGCTTTATTTAAATCGCCCGCGTTTCTGAGATTACTAATTTTTAAAAACTCGAGATGCTCACGGTAAACCTGTAATAGCATAGGTTGCATTATTACGGGCTCTAGCTCCACTGGGTTTTGTCGGTTTGGGATGATAAGCAAGAAGCCTCCATTATATTCTACTATGTCATACAAGCTAATATAACCAGTAGATGGCAATAGGCATCCATAATAATAGTCTATATAATTGTCGAGCTTCGAGTATCTAGCATAAAAAAGATCATCGGATGTTTCGATAAGAGCAGCTTTGTCTTCCATATTGTTTTGATGAAAAAGTTTTACCACCTTATCTTTCTGCTCTTCAATTTGAACAAATGGAATATTAGCTTCAACTATTTCTTGCATTCTGTCCTTTATCCTCACAATATCATCTTCATCCACAGTGTGCCCATTATCAATAGTGAAATAGTATCCTTTTGATACAGCATGCTTAAAATATACCTGAGCATTGGGCATTACGTCATCAACCGCCTTTGCTAATAAAAAGCATAGCGACCTTACGTATGTACGCATTGCCGAGGGATCGCTAATATCTATGTATTCAATTCGGCGTGGTCTGTAAACTTTAAATGAAAGAGACTCGGTTTTGTTGTTCACTTTGGCATTTGCAATCAGAAAGGGCTTCTTTACACCAAAAACGTCAATTAGCTCTTCAAGTGTTGATCCAATTTTAACTTCCTTATGTTCGTCAGTATTAAGACAATGTATCTTTACAGTATCTGTCATATTATTTATTTTTTTATTTTACTATTAAATTTGATAGTTTTGAGTTATATTTGCACGCAAAATACACAATATATTTGACAATGGATTATAGTATCATTGATTTTTTGAGACTTGTTGGCTCGTTAGCCCTTTTCCTTTACGGAATGAAAATAATGAGTGAAGGCCTGCAGAAGATGGCGGGCGACAAGCTTAGAAGCATCTTGTCGACAATGACAAAGAATCGCTTGATGGGATTATTGACAGGTGTTATGATCACCGCTCTGATTCAATCATCATCAGCAACCACAGTGATGGTTGTTAGTTTTGTTAACGCCGGACTACTCACTTTGGTTCAATCTATTGGCGTTATCATGGGTGCCAATATTGGTACAAC
>CAYTQG010000039.1:8544-16867 GCA_964439965.1 uncultured Proteiniphilum sp. | reverse complement strand
GAGCTTTCTATTTTGCAAGCAGAAAGAGAGATGGAAGTGTATGCTCAGCGTGCTCATAAGATGTTTGGCTTTGCTCGTAAGATGACCAATATGGATCATAATGATAAGAAGTTTCTTAAACTATATAATAGAGTGGAAAAATATGAGGATATTTGTGATCGTATGGAGGTTGAGATTGGATCTTATTTGGCAAAGGTAGCAGAGGGACGTTTGAGCAACAAGAGTAAGGAGCATGTGAGAGATATATTGCGTGCAGTAACAGAAATAGAGAGTATTGCAGATGCTAGCTGTAATATTGCTAGGCACTTAAAGCGAAAGATGGAGGCCAACGTTGTTTTTGAAGAGCCACTACTAGTGAATATAAACTCTATGTATGACTTGGTTGAGAAAGCATACGATAACATGCAGAGGATAGTAAAGGCTCCTAAGTTTGTGGATCGTGACTTAATTGAGGCTCAAAGTATTGAAAAGACAATAAATAATAAGCGTGATGCTTTGAAGAAACAAAACGTTGAGAGCTTGAATTTGAACGAATATTCATACCAAAATGGTGTTTTCTATATGGATATCATTTCAGAATGTGAGCGCACGGGCGACTATATTATCAATGTTGTTGAGGCGATAGGTAGTATCAAGCTTGAGAAGAAGATTTAGAATAAGTATCCGAAGTTTATATAACAAAAATGATTACTATTATAGGTCCCACTGCTAGTGGCAAAACATCGTTTGCGGCTCATCTTGCTAAGCAATTAAATGCTGAGATAATTAGTGGCGACTCAAGACAGCTATATAAAGGCATGGATATCGGTACTGGTAAGGACTTGGGGGATTATATTGTTGATGGCTTCGAGGTTCCTTACCACTTAATTGATATTCGTGATGCTGGCGATAAATATACCTTGTTTGATTATCAGCAAGATTTTCATGAGGCTTACAACGATGTTTTAAGTAGACAAAAGACTCCCATATTATGTGGTGGTACTGGTTTGTATATCGAATCTGTGCTTAAAGGATATAACCTACCTGATGTGCCAAAGAATGCCAATCTTAGGGCTGAGCTTGAAACTAAGTTTATTGAAGAACTCACCAATATTTTAGCTTCGTATAAATCTTTACACAATACTACCGACACTAATAATAAGAGACGTGCTATACGTGCTATTGAAATAGCCGACTATCAGTATAGAAATCCATCTACATCATTGCAATATCCACCGATAAACAGTTTGATACTGGGTGTGGATATTAGTCGTGAGGAGCGACGTGGTAGAATATCCAATCGATTGAAGGCACGTGTGGATGAGGGTATGATACAAGAGGTTGAGAATCTTCTTGAAAGTGGTGTTAGCTCTGATGATTTGATATATTACGGTTTGGAATATAAGTTTGTAACACAGTATGTGATAGGCGACTTAGAGTATGATGATATGCTGACGCAACTAGAAATTGCTATTCATCAGTTTGCAAAACGTCAAATGACTTGGTTTCGAGGAATGGAAAGACGTGGATTTGATATTTCGTGGATTGATTATAAGCTATCTATGAGCGAAAAGGTAGAGCAGGCTGTGGAACTTTTTGCCAACTTTTGATTTAATACCTTGCCAAAATTCGAAGTGTCGTACAAAAGATGTACTTTTGTAGTTTATATGTTGCGAATCATGGGTTATTTTCGCAACAGAATTATATACTTCAAAAAACTATAAACGATTTATTCTTTTATGAACATAGGTAATTTTCCCTTGAAAAGTTTTCAAGATTTAGATACTCCCTTTTATTATTATGATATAGAACTGCTTCGCAAAACTCTTGACGTTGTTAGCGAGGAAGGTATTGGACGTGGCTATCATATTCATTATGCTTTAAAGGCTAATGCTAACGAGAGAATCTTAAGAGAGATTTCAGCTCGTGGTTTTGGTGCTGATTGTGTAAGTGGTAATGAAATTTTAAGAGCCATTGACAACGGGTTTCCTGCCTCTAAAATTGTATTTGCAGGAGTTGGTAAAACAGATAAGGAGATTCAAATAGGCCTTGACAACGATATATTTTGTTTTAACGTTGAGTCATTGCCCGAAATGGAGGCAATAAACGAGCTTGCCAAAAGAAATGGGAAGATAGCACAAATAGCACTTCGAGTTAATCCAAATGTGGATGCAAAAACACATAAGTATATAACCACAGGCCTTCAGGAGAATAAATTTGGATTGAATGAATCGGATTTGCCTGAAGCAATTAGACTTTTAGATACGTATAATAACTTGAAGCTTATTGGCTTACACTTTCATATAGGCTCGCAGATTACAGATTTGAGTTCTTTTAGAGATTTGTGTGAAAAGGCTGCCTCTTTGAGAGATTGGTTCTTTGAAAAGGGAATAAAGTTTGAAATACTGAATGTGGGTGGAGGTTTAGGAATAGATTATGAAAATCCCGATGAAAACAGTATAGCTAGGTTTCACGAATACTTTTCTCTATTTCAGGAGTATCTTAAAATAGAAAATGGCCTATCGCTTCATTTTGAATTAGGTCGGTCTATAGTAGGACAATGTGGTAATTTGATTTCTCGAACAACTTATGTTAAAGAGGGATCTAGCAAGAAGTTTATGATACTGGATGCGGGTATGACTGAATTGATGCGCCCTGCTTTATATAATGCTTATCACAAGATTGAAAACTTGACTTCTGAAGAGGCTCCTGAACTTTATGATGTAGTTGGCCCAATTTGTGAGTCAAGTGATACTTTTGGTGAGGATATAATGGTAAATAAAACCAATAGAGGTGATATAATTGCTATCCGCTCAGCTGGTGCCTATGGCGAAACAATGGCTTCTATGTATAATTGTAGAGAGTTACCTACTTCTTTCTTTTCGGATACGATATAATTAATATGGATATTATAGAATTTGTAAGAGCAGACTTAACCTTAGATTTTTGGATAGCATCTGGTTTAGTATTATTACTATTTGTTATTCAGGTTCTTTTTTATTATATTATATATAAGAAACCCTATAGATATGAGCAAAAGCGAGATAAGAACGAAAATAAATCTGATGACTTGCCTTCTGTTTCTGTAGTGATAGTTTCTAAAAATGAATCGGAAAACTTAGCAAATAATCTACCTTTAATTCTCGAACAGGATTATCCCAACTTTGAGGTGGTGGTTGTGAATATGGGTTCAACTGATGAGACGGATATCTTGTTGGAGGGGCTTCGGTTGAAATATTCTAATCTTTATCACACTTTTGTTCCTTCTGAGGCCGAAAATGTAAATGAAAAAAAGCTAGCGCTTACTTTAGGTATAAAAGCAGCGCATAATGATGTTTTACTTTTTACTGAGGCTTATTGTAAACCAGTGAGTAATAAATGGATTGAAGAGTTTGCAGTAGAATTTCAAAAAGGTAAAGAAATTGTTTTAGGATATAATAGAGTAGAAATTAAAAAGAAATTCTTGACTAGCCAGTTCGTTAAGTATGATAATCTGATTCACCAAACCAAGTTTTTGTCTATGGCCTTGTGGGGTAGTGCCTATATGGGTATAAATAGAAATTTGGCTTATCTGAAATCAGTGTTCTTTGAGGAGAAAGGGTTTTCGTCAGTTCTTATTTATGATGATGGTGAGGATGATTTGTTTATAAATAAGATTGCTAAAGGTAGGAGAGTAGGAGTGGTGGTGTCTGAAAACAGTATGACAACTACCGATATCGTAAGTAAGTTTTCTATTTGGAGATCATTAAAATCAAAATATTTATATAGTAAAAAGTTTTACAAAGGATTCCAACCCTCTCTTTTTGCATTTGAGTCGTTATCAAAATACTTGTTTTATATTACCTCATTAGCAGCAATTATTTATGGGGTATTGTTTAGCAACTATTTAATCGTTTCTGTAGCATCGCTATTTTTACTACTTAGATTTGTAATTGTGCTGGTTGTTATAAACAAATTGAGTGGCATGTTTAATAAAACTCGATTTCATATAAATCTTATATTTTTTGAGATATTTCAGCCTATAAACAACTATAAATTTAGAAGACGAATAAAGAAGAGAAAAAGGAAAAGGTGATGTCATAGTGTGACATGACTGTATGACATATTGTCGCTCTCATATTTCAAAAAACCTATTTACGGTTAATGCCGGTTAATCAGGTGTTTGAATTGTTAAAAGTGCGCAAATTACACGTATGGTGTAAACTTTTGCATATATTTTGCGTCTATATTTGCGAAAGTAAAAAGAATAAACGTAAAACTATTGATTGTATGAACACAGGAAATGTAAAAAACATTATGGCAATCATTCTTGTTGCCATTATTAGTTCGCTAGTAACTATATTTGGTTACAGTGTTGTTAGTAATAAAAATAGTGCCTCAATTGTTGGAACAACTTCTACTACCGAGAGAAGCGAATATTCAGACTCCTTCAATCAAGACAACAACAAGAACAATGTAAGATTGGCAAGCCTTGTTACTAATGAAGGCTACCCTGATTTTACCGAAGCTGCAGCCAAATCTGTTGATGGTGTGGTTCACGTAAAAGTAAAATCTGTAAGTCAACAACAGCAATATCCTAGTCCATTAGATTTCTTTTTTGGTTTTGGTGAGCGTAATATGCAGCCAAGAGAGCAAATTGGATTCGGTTCGGGTGTTATAATCTCAAAAGATGGATATATAATTACAAATAATCATGTGGTGGAAAATGGGACGGAAGTTTCGGTTACACTAAATGATGATAGAGAATTTGTGGCTAAAGTAATAGGTGCAGACCCTCAAACAGATATTGCACTTTTGAAGATAGAAGGGGATGACTTCCATTATCTTACATTCGGTAACTCAGATGCTTTGAAAGTAGGCGAATGGGTTTTAGCTGTAGGAAACCCGTTTAACTTAACTTCTACGGTTACAGCTGGAATTGTTAGCGCTAAGAATAGAGGAAATATCGTGGGTGGTGGTGACTTGAGTATTCAATCTTTTATTCAAGTTGATGCTGCAGTAAATAGAGGTAATAGTGGTGGTGCATTGGTTAACACTCGCGGTGAGCTAATAGGAATTAATACCGCTATATTCTCTCAGTCGGGCGATTTCAATGGTCTTGCCTTTGCAGTACCTATTTCAATTGCTGGTAAAATTGCTGCTGACCTTAAACAATATGGAGCTGTTCAAAGAGCTGTATTAGGTATTCAGGTTCAGAATATAGAAATGCTTAAAAGACAAGATCCTGAAAAAGCAAAAGAGTTATCTCAAATCTCAGGTGTTTTGATTGATGATTTTGCTGATAGAAGTGCAGCTAAAGCAGCAGGCCTTGAAAAAGGAGATATAATTAAGGCTATTAATGATGTGAAGATTAAAAACTTTGCTGGATTGCAAGATCAACTTAGTCGCTATCGTCCAGGCGATAAAGTGAAAGTAACTGTTGATAGAAAAGGTAAAGAAAATTCTTACAACGTGGAGTTGAAAAATGATGCTGGTAATACTGAAATCCAGAAGAGTAAAAACTCTATGGACTTCTTAGGAGCAACATTTAATGAATTGTCAAACAGCAAAAAACAACAATACGGTATTAGTAGCGGAGTAGAAGTTGCAAGTGTAACATCAAATGGACTTTTCAGAAAAGAGGGCATTAATAAAGGATTTATTATTATGCGTGTGAACAATGCGCCCGTAAATAGTGAAAAGGATATAGCATCGATTGTATCATCAGTTACAAGTAGTACGCAAGATAAGGTAATTCTTGTAGCTGGTTTCTATCCAAATGGTAGAACACAGTATATAGCTATTGATTTGACGCAAGATTCTAAGTAGATATCACTAGTTAATTTGTATTAATTAATTGTGACTGATATAACAAAATAGACAATTATTGCGTTAAAGAGAGTAGAAGGATTTGCAAAAGCCGAATTCTTCTACTTTAATTCTATATAAATAGACATTGTTTCTGTTTTTAGAATTGACATTATAAGAGAAATAAAAAGAATAATATATAATAAATGAGACAATTAAAAATTACAAAATCGATCACGAATCGTGAGAGTGCTTCTTTAGACAAATATCTTCAAGAGATTGGTCGTGAGGATTTAATTACTGTTGAAGAAGAAGTAGAATTGGCGCAGGCTATTAAGAAGGGCGACAGACAAGCTCTTGAAAAACTAACCCGCGCTAATCTTAGATTCGTTGTATCGGTAGCTAAGCAGTATCAAAATCAGGGATTGAGTCTTCCTGACCTGATTAATGAGGGAAATCTAGGACTTATAAAAGCTGCTGAGAAATTTGACGAAACTCGTGGTTTTAAATTTATTAGTTATGCCGTATGGTGGATTCGTCAATCGATATTGCAGGCATTGGCTGAACAGTCAAGAATAGTGAGACTTCCATTAAATCAAGTTGGGTCTCTGAACAAAATTAGCAAAGCATTCCAAAAGTTTGAGCAAGAAAATGAGCGCCGTCCGTCGGCAGAAGAGCTTGCTATTGAATTGGATATTTCTGTAGATAAAGTGGTGGATTCATTACGCGTTTCAGGTCGCCATATTTCTATGGATGCTCCTTTTGTGGAAGGTGAAGACAATAGTTTATTGGATGTATTGGTTAATGATGATGCGCCAATTGCTGACAGAACTCTTATTAATGAGTCCCTACAAAAAGAGATTGACCGTGCACTTGCGACACTGACTGATCGTGAAAGTGATATAATTAAAATGTTTTTCGGATTAGGTTGCCAAGAAATGACACTTGAAGAAATTGGTGACAAATTTCAATTGACACGTGAGCGTGTACGTCAGATTAAAGAAAAAGCCATTAGGAGATTAAGACAAGACTCTAGAAGTAAATTATTAAAAAGCTACCTTGGTTAGTTTTTTGATAGTTTCACTGTGTTTTTGACATATAAATTACTATAATATACCGTTTTTATCTGTTTTTATTCAAAATAGTGATAATTTTTATATTTAGTTCTTATCTTTGCTGGATATAAAATAAGTAATTCATGCCTAGTCGAGCATAGGTAAATAAATATGATTCAGTGCGAATCGTAACTATTATTTGAAAAGAGACAAATTAAAATTATTATTTAATCGAGTATTAATACAGTTTTCTAATTTAAAAATTAAAATTATGAAGAAATTCAGTTTGCTAATTATTGCTGCACTTTTTGCTTTTACAATGAGTGCACAAGAAACTCAGAACGTATCGCATGGTACTGTTTATTTGAAAGACAAAGCCAGCTCTCATTGGTATTTGGGAATAGGTGGTGGTACTAATCTATATAACACTCGTTCAGAAAGAGATGCTAATGGTGATTTTGGCGATCGCTTAGGGTGGATGGGTCAATTAGAGGTTGGTAGATGGAATTCTCCTATTTGGGGTGCTCGCCTAGTTATTGACGCTGGTTTAATTAATCATGTTGCAACAAATCTTCCAGTTTATGGACCAAATGGTGATGATCATAATTGGGCTGGTGGTCATTTCGACTTAATGTGGGATATGACTAATGCATTATCTCAATACAATCCAGACAGAGTATGGCACTTTGTTCCTTACGGTGGTGTTGGGTTTATGTATGGAATGAGTGATTGGGATACATCTACTAAGAATCGTTCTTTAACATGGAACGCAGGTATTGTTAACAATTTCAACTTATCAAAAAACGTAGCTCTTTTTGTTGATCTAGGTTGGAGAATTTTCCAAGGAACTTTTGACGGAAAGCATTATGATAAATACGAGTGGGATAACATGTTCACAGCTAATGCTGGTGTTAAATTTGGATTAGGTGGTAAACAAGAGTTTACTCCTGCTGAGTTGATGGACTACAATCTAATCAACGATCTTAATAGCCAAATCAACAGACTACGTTCAGAAAACGAGCAATTGAGAAAGAGACCAGAGTCGTGCCCAGAGTGCCCAGAAATTGAGCCAGTAGTTGAAGAAAGTGTTTATGTTCCTAACGTTGTGTTCTTCCGTATTGATTCATACAAGATCGATAGAGGTCAACAAGTAAGTGTTTATAACACTGCTGAGTACATGAAAGCTAATCCAAGTGCAACTGTTAAGATTGTAGCTTATGCTGACAAGAAAACAGGTACACCTGCTTACAACTTTACACTATCAGAAAAACGTGCTAAAGCTGTTGCTAAAGCTCTTACTGATGAGCATGGAATCGATAGCAGCCGTATCTCAGTTGACTGGAAAGGTGATACAGAGCAACCATATGCTGAGAATGACTGGAACCGTGTAGCAATTTTCTTTGCTGAATAATAAGGTTCACAATAAAAGTATAAAACAAAAAAGCATCTCGATAGAGATGCTTTTTTTTATGCCATTATTTCTTTAAATCTTTATTCTTTAA
>CAYTQG010000039.1:0-8444 GCA_964439965.1 uncultured Proteiniphilum sp. | reverse complement strand
TTCTTTAAATCTTTATTCTTTAATATAAATACGTTTAACTCGTGATGATATTGATGTTAGAATTTCATAGGGTATTGTATTTATTGTTGATGCTAGCTCCGTTACAGGTATGTCTTTACCAAAAATAATAACCTCGTCACCTTCCTTGGCTTTTATATCGGTAACATCAACCATACATAAATCCATGCATACACTACCAACTATTGGTGCAAACTGTCCGTTTATTAAGACCTTTCCTTTTCTATTTCCAAAGTTTCTATTAAGCCCGTCAGCATATCCTATACGTATAGTTGCAATACGTGCCTCTCGCGTTGTTGTCTCTTTACGACCATATCCCACTGTCTCGTTGCTAGGAATAGTTTTAATTTGAAGAACAGTACTCTTAAGCGTAAATACGTTTTCTAAGCCATTATCATTGCCACTTGAGTTTACACCATACAAACCAATTCCTAATCGAACCATGCTCCATTGTGCGTCAGGAAATCTTTCTATGCCAGCAGAATTTAGAATATGCTTCCACACTGCGTACCCTATATTCTCTTCAAATGATGAATGAATATCGTTTAATAGATCAATTTGCTCTTTTGTGAAATCATCAAAAACCCAACTTTCGCTAGCTGCTAGATGAGAGAAAATTGATTTCACCTTGAGCCCCTTTTGTGATTTGAGAACATCAATTAATTGAGGTGTTTCTGAGGGTAGAAAACCCAATCGATGCATACCTGTATCAATCTTGATATGTATTGGATAGTTTGTTACACCTCGTCTTTCAGCCTCTTTGATGAATGCTTCTAGAATTCGGAAGTTATACACCTCAGGCTCTAAATCGCATGAGAAAAGTTCCTCAAATCCATTTGTTTCAGGATTTAAAACAATAATCGGGCTTGATATTCCTTCTTTTCTAAGTTTAATGCCCTCTTCAGCAACTGCCACTGCAAAGTATTCACACCTATGGTATTGTAAAGTTTTGGCAATCTCAATTGCTCCCGAACCGTATCCATCGGCTTTAACCATGCAGACAAGTTTAGTGTCGGGTGATATCAAAGATTTATACTTATTAAAATTGTGCACAATTGAGTCTAAATTTACTTCTAAAACTGTTTCGTGTGTTCTTTTTTCTATCAGTGCACTTATTTCTTCAAAGTGATATTTTCTAGCACCTTTTAATAGTATAATTTCATTTTTAAAGTTCTTCCATAAACCAGACTCTATAAAATTATCTGTGCTTTGAAAAAAGTACTTTTCATCTACTTCATAAATATCTCTATTATGTGAAATATCAACTCCTATACCAATTAGTTTATCTATTCCATTGTGTTGTATTAATTCGGCAACTCGTTTATATAATGACTTAGGCATAATACCGGTTTGTAATATATCTGATATAATCAAAGTCTTCTTCAAGTTCTGCTCAGCTCTTCGCTGATTTTGAAATTCAAGTGCTATTTTTATCGAGTTTATATCAGAATTGTATGTGTCATTAATGATTATCGAGCTGTTCTTTCCTTCTCTTACATCAAGCCTCATGGCCACAGGCTCAAGTTTTTTCATGCGTTCGGATATTGTAGATGGAGCAATGTTTAGATACAACATTACTGCCAAGCAACTAATTGAATTCTCAATAGAAGCATCATCCACGAATGGAACTGTGACAGAATAGTCGAAATGTAAAAAAGAATATTGAATGTGAGTTTCTTTTTCGCCCTTTTTTATATTGACAATAAAAAGGGGAGCATCATGATTACGCCTTGACCAAGCGAATGATTTTTGAGAAAGTACCATGCTATCAATCGATTGATTGATTATGCGATTATCTTCGTCGTAAACAAACATGTCGCAATTACTGAAAAGGCTTAACTTCTCCATACTCTTTTGTTGAAGAGATGTAAAGTTTTCCTGATGAGCCTCGCCAAGTTTAGTGAAAACACCAATGGTGGGTTGTATTATTTGCTCTAAAAACGACATTTCATCTACCTGAGATATACCAGCTTCAAATATTGCTAAGTTATTCTCATCACTCATTTCCCAAACTGATAGTGGCACCCCAATTTGTGAATTGTAGCTTCGTGGCGATCTAACGATATTAAAGTCCTCACTCAAAAGTTGATACAACCACTCTTTAACAATGGTTTTGCCATTACTACCAGTGATGCCGATTACAGGATATGAGAATTTCTTGCGATGATGTCCAGCCAGTTTTTGAAGAGCTCTAAGTGGGTTAGATACTTTTAAGAAGTTTGCATCTGTATAATCGTTCCATTCATCCAGTATTTTTGCAACCACAAAGTTGCGTACGCCCATTAAGTATAATTCGTGGACAAACTTGTGCGCATCATTTTGTTTCGTCTCTAATGCAAAGAATAAGCTCTTTTCGGCTGTTATAATCTTTCTGCTATCAATAATCAATTCGGAAATTTTAAAATCACCGAAATCTTTATTCCTAATTCCTATTATTGTTGCTATTTCGTTTATCGAGTATTCCATTGTTTTATTCTGGTTTTCAAGATTGTTGTTTCCCTGCTACAATCTATTTCAGGATAAGACTCCTGAAAATTAATTATGTTAGCAAGTGTCTGATTCAAAAAAGTTATATAGCTCTCAGTATTTATATTGAGAGGTTTATGATTTATAGATTTAATTATTTTATTTATTCTTTTGTTCTTATCCTTAGTAATATTTGAAAAGAAAGAATCACCAAACCTTTTCCATATATACTCTACAGACAAGTCTGATGGATGCATCATATCTTCATCATAAAATCTATAGTCTCGTAACTCGTCAATTAAGATTTCATATGCTGGAAAATATAACACCGATTCAGGATATAATGTTTGAAGTGTATCTATTGCCAAATGGAGGATAGATTTGCTTATTGTGTTTTCGTGAGCGCCATCTCTCCAGTGTCGGATAGGTGATACCGTGAATATAATCTTAAGCTTAGGATTTATCTCTAACAGTTGGCTAGTAAGTATGCTCCAATCTTTATATATTTCCTCTACATTAAGTCGTATTCTATTGAATTCGCGAGCAGGAAATTTGTGACAATTAGTAACTATTTTATCCGTTTCCTTAAGTTTGTACACATACGATGTTCCAAATGTAATGATGAAGGTATCAATTGAAGATATCATAGAGCTGGCATTAGCATACGAGCTATTGATATTCTCAAGGCATTCATCCTTATTATGAGATGAAAACGAACCATGATGCATAAAGCTTTGATAAACATCATTGTGATAAACCAATTCGTCTGCAGTGAATAATTTGCCAGAAATTAATCTTCTGATTGATGATGAGATAGACAGAGGATTATATATGATGCCAAAAGGACTTTCGTTTACCGCAAATTTCGACTCAATAAGCTTGTTACCAATGTTTTGCGAGAAGCAAGAACCCATCATCATAATATTTGTACGATGATCAATCTCGAATCTATTATCTACACTAATATCTATTTTTGTTCTAAAGTTCATTGAATAAGAATTGTAATACAAAAATAGCAATTAAGACATCAAAATGGAAATTTGATAGTTAATATAATGAATCTTGATCTATAATGTTTTATGGGAAGTGTGTTATGTGGAAGTTGGTTATAAACGTCTATAAAAAAGAAATGGTTGTCTCACGACAACCAATCTTCATTGTTAACCTTAAATCTAATACCATGAAAAACACAGTGCAAATGTAGCTGGTTTTTTGATATCCACCAAACATATGACCAATTAAATTGCACAATTTGTCGTAATTTAACAGCAAATGGTCTTTTTTATTTTTTTTAAGTGTCTTGTTGCCATTTATTCAATATGTAGCACCAATCCCTTCAGATATTCTCCTTCTGGATGATATATATTTATAGGATGATCAGCTGGTTGTGTTAGTTGATGCAATATTCTAACCTTACGCCCAGTCATAGCTGCGGCACTAAACACTGCAAGCCTAAACTGATCTTTGCTTATAACTTGTGAGCAAGAGAAAGTAAATAATATTCCTCCTGGTTTGATTTTCTCAATAGCAGCCGCATTAATCCTTTTGTATCCTTGTAAAGCATTTTTAATTGCCGCACGATGCTTCGCAAATGCAGGAGGATCAAGAATAATCAAGTCGTGCTTTTCGTCATCTAGTTCTCTTAAGTATTTAAATGCATCAATAGACTCAGAAGTATGTCTCTTATCACCAGGAAAGTTTAATTCCACATTTTCATTTGTAAGCATCACAGCTTTCGACGAGCTATCAACCGACATAACCGATTTTGCACCGCCACGCAAAGCATATACCGAAAAAGCTCCTGTGTAGCAAAACATATTAAGTACATCCCTATTATGCGAATATTGTTCTAATAAACTTCTGTTATCTCTCTGGTCAATAAAAAAACCTGTTTTTTGTCCCCTTAGCCAGTCGATATTAAATTTTAGGCCATTCTCAATAGAAATAGCTTCAACATCCTTACCGCCATATAAATAACCATCTCTAACGTCAATGTCAGCTTTGTAGGGTAGGGTGCCTTCTGATTTATAAAATATATTTTTAATCTTATCATCAAATACACTTTTCAGAGCTTCTACTATAAGCTCCTTGTCAGTATCCATACCCACCGAGTGAGCTTGGACTACGGCACTACTCTCATATATGTCCACAATTAGCCCTGGTAAATTATCGCCTTCGCCGTGCACTAATCTATATGTGTGATTGTTATCACTAATCAATCCATTTTCGTGCCTCAAAGTGTAGGCACTATAAATTCTGTCTTTATAGAAATCCAGATCGATTGCTTTATCCTCAAATGAAAGAATACGAACCGAAATACTCCCAATCTGATAGTGACCTATACCCAAAAACTCATCCTTCGAAGAGAACACTCTCACGAGTTCTCCCTCCGATATTTCATTGGGTAGTGAGGCTATAGCACCCGAAAATACCCAAGGATGAAAACGCTTAAGAGATTCCTCCTTTTTGGGTCGTAGTTTTATTTGTTTTATACTATTCAAGTCCATATTTTGTCAATTGTTTATATATTCGTAGGCAAGCCCAAGCATCTATTGCAGCATAGCTTTTCTGAGCATCGCTAAGGCTTTTTGCTTCCCAATTAGATGTTCTTTGTTTTTTGGTTATTTTCTTTTCAAATATTATTGCATATATTCTCTGAAGGCTATTATCGTCGATGCCGTATTTATCAACAAAAGGTTGCAAGTCAATAAAATTATCTGGTTTAGCAATTGATCTCTTATTCATTGCTGCAAAATCATCTCGAAGTGATAACCCAATCTTTTTTATATCTGGATTGCAAATAATATTGTCTAACTGATCGGGATATCCTATCATGTTTAATCTAAATAGGTAGCAAGTATCCATTGTAGATAGCTGCATAAGAGCAACCTTATTAAACTGACCTTTTTTAAATGCTGGCTTTGTTTCAGTATCAAATCCCAGCTCGTTGTATTGTAGCAAATGATTTACGGCATTATCTACATCTTCTATTCTATCTATCACAATTATTTCGCCATCAAATGTTTCGAATGGCAATTCAGCTATCTGTTCTTTACTTATGCTTAGTCCCACAAATCCTCCATGTTTAATTCCGAATCGTCGATGCTATCATCATCATGTACCTTGTATAGTATCCAGTGAAGAGGGCGAATCACATTAATAAGCTTTTGCCCCCAATATGTTCTGAAATGCTGTTGACAAACGTATAGTGCATCGTTCATTTGATCCGATAAATTGTATTGATAAACCGAAATCAAATTTCTGATATCCTGATAGATATCTGCAATATCCTCTGATACAAATGATGAGATAGGTCGATCGCTATATTTCATATCCTCCACAAACACGTCAAGATAAACATCCTCCTCTCCCATAATCGAAGCCACGCCGCTAGATACTCTTATATAGTCTTCTTCTTTCACAAAAGTTTCGGGCAGATCTTCATTTATCTGCATCATTTCGGGTAATTGTGCTGTTTTCATATAGAGCAAAGGCAATATATGCAGCATCTTTTTTATCCATTCATCCCTATCGGTAAGTTTATCGTTTTCTATAAAAGCACAAAACTCTACGCCCACGGTAACGAACTCGATCACGTTTGCCGAATAAATAACATTATCCTTATCTTCCAATGACATAACAAATTCTGTTTTTATTATTTAAATACAAAAGTACTATTATTTTTTTGCTTAATGATGATTTTATTTTGTTTGTTGAAATGCAAACAAGTTAGTCTAATACACAAATTTTTCAAGCTTTTGTTTGAATGTAGTTAAAAAATAGTACTTTTACAACCCAACTTTAATATCCATTAAAATGAAGTTATCTAAGATACCATTATTACTACGAATTGCAATAGCCATTGTTTTGGGAGTTTTGCTAGGGCAGATATCGCCACTTTGGTTTGCTCAACTATTTGCCACATTCAATGGTTTATTCAGCAATTTCCTGTCATTTATAATCCCTCTTATCATTTTAGGATTGGTAGCCCCTGCTATAGGCGAATTGGGAAAAGGTGCTGGTCGTCTGTTGGTGCTCACAGCCATTATAGCCTACGCTTCCACATTATTTTCGGGATTTTTTACCTATTTATCGTGTCAATCAATATTTCCACATATTTTATCGAGCAATGTAGATCTCAACATTGCACAAAATATAGATGAAGCAGTTGTAACCCCATTTTTCACTATATCCATGCCCCCAATTATGGAGGTTATGAGTGCACTTATCTTGTCATTTTGTTTAGGGCTTGGCCTATCTTTTATTAAGGGTAACACACTGATGAATGCATTTATTGATTTTCGTGACATTATAGGTATGATAATATCAGCTGTTATAATACCACTACTTCCTATTTATATTTTTGGTATGTTCCTCTCCATTTCTATTTCTGGCCAGGCTTATGTGGTTATAGGATTGTTCTTTAAGGTAATCTTAGTGATATTTGTGCTCCATATCTTGCTGTTGCTGATTCAGTTTGTGCTAGCGGGAGCCATATCTAAGCGGAATCCGCTGCGAGCATTGAAAAATATGCTTCCCGCTTATGCTACCGCTTTGGGCACTTCATCGTCTGCTGCTACTATACCTATAACTTTAGAGTGCACGTTAAGAAATAGAGTAAACCCTAATATAGCCTCGTTTGTGGTGCCACTTTGCGCCACTATACACCTTGCCGGTAGCACCATGAAGATTGTTGGTTTCTCGATGGCCATAATGTATTTCTTTAATATGCCCATTGATTTTATGACGTTTGTAGGCTTCATATTCATGATTGGCATAGCCATGGTGGCAGCGCCAGGTGTGCCAGGAGGAGCTATAATGGCAGCCGTGGCAGTGATACAAAGCTCTTTGGGCTTCAATGAGCAAATGATAGGGCTGATGATTACGCTTTATATAGCTGTTGATAGTTTCGGAACGGCATGCAATGTTACAGGCGATGGTGCAATTGCACTTATTGTGAATCGAATATCATCAACCAGATGATTATTACATAGCTAAAGGGATATATGGTTCAAATATTGAGCATTGTCGGAGGTAAGCTATATGTATTTTGCTTATTACATTTAGTGAGTATTCATATAATACATTACTTCACATTGCAAATACTTCAAGAAAAACATGCCTAATTGTTAAACAAAACATGATGAAATCTTTCTTGTTTATCTTTTTTAATCTTTCGTTGGTTTTTAAAGTGTGAATAAATGCAAATAAGTAACCTTGCGAAGAGTGTGCTTTTATTTATATGCTTGCAGATCAGCTTGGTAATAAAATTTCAGCAACTCATTGTTTAGAAAAATATCCCTATTGTAAATTTACAAATGACATATCTGTGACTTTTTTCACCTGTAAAACTTGTATTATCAACCCTTCGCAATTATTTTGAGCAATAAAATATCATTTTAACATTATCCAACGCATAAAAGTTGTCTAAATAATTAAATCATTTAACAGTTTGGAGGGAAATGTCCCTATTGTAAATTTACAATTTACGAGTCCGGAGCAAGATACGATAATTGTAAATTTACAATAGGGATAAATATCAACTTCGACGGTCAAAATTAGTTTCATAACAGCCTGTTTTGTTAATCGGACGGTTGGAAATTTAATACTATTCACATTTAAGGGGTTGTTTATGGTTAAATAAGCTTTCGTTTTAGCGAGAAATTGTGGCAAAACATCATTTGTAAATTTACAATAGGGGCTTTTCGACCAAATTATGCTAATTGTAAATTTACAATAGGGATAAAATGGTGCGGGAATGCTAATTGTAAATTTACAATAGCCTCATCACTGAGTGTAAATGTTAATTTATAAGTCCTGTTAAGTATCAAAACTGGTGGTGATATTATTTTTACCCTACCCATCGTGACAAAAGAGAGTAGTCCAATCTTTAAGTATCGATAAATAGTAGAGGTAAATTATAAATTGAGAATTTATTATATGTGTGTATTCTTAATATA
>CAYTQG010000038.1:16118-21432 GCA_964439965.1 uncultured Proteiniphilum sp. | reverse complement strand
AAATTTTTTTTTCTGTTTATGGTGTAAACGGGCCATGGCAGAGTTTTATTTGTCCAAATTGCATGAATATAGCTCTCCTTATATCAATGGTGTATCGAAGGTGCCACCAAGAAGAGTGAAGTTTACATATCCAAACGAAGGTGTTCATAATTATGAAAACCTAAAGAGTCGCCTAGACGTGATGGCTGAAGATCCCAAATTTGGTGATATTCAAAATGAGTATGGCCGACTATGGTGGGATAAGGAATAGTTTGTATTCATAAATACTATTAATAATAATTTGAGCTATGGATTATCTTCAAAAAGGTAATCCATAGCTTTTTAAATAAAAAAGAGCTAATTTTGCCCCAAACAAATGATATGAAAAAAACCAGATACTATATTGTTGCTCTTTTGCTAGCTGTGGCAAGCCTTCAGATGCAGGCACAGAATAAGGAGCTTAGTTATTATGATTGGGTGGATAAGTCGGCTCAGTTTATTGATCAAAACAGGCTTGATAGTGCTGCCTATTCGCTGCAACAGGCTATGAAGTTGGAGCCAGCAAATGCCAACAACTCTATGTTGCTGCTTAATTTAGGCATCTTGCAGCGTCAACTTCGTCATACGGGAGATGCGTACGTGTCGCTAACGGCTGCTTTGGCCAATAGCTCCGAGCCGGTGTTGGTGTTGCACAACAGGGCATCACTATTGTGCGATATGAATCAGTTTGATGATGCTATGTACGATTATAGTGCCATTATCAAGATTGACCCTGATAATGTGGAGGCTTACTATAGACGTGGATTGCTGCATCTAGAGGCTAATGATAGAACTAGTGCTGAAGCTGATTTTGAAAAATGCGATGAGATTGATGCCAACAATTTGTTTTCGAAGCTTAGCAAAGCTCTGTTGCTTAAACTTGAGGATGATTGGGAAGGTGCAGAAAAAATATATTCTGATATTTTGGCTACTGAGTCGCGTAAACACAATTCGTATTATATGAATCGTGCGGAGTGTTACGTAAACATCGAAAAATATTCGCTTGCTGCTGCCGATTTGAGAACTATTGAGGCCGGTGAACGCGAAAATCCATACTTCTACATTCTTCGTGGAAGGGTGAGGCTCAATCAGTTTGATAAATTTGCAGCAAAGGCCGATTTCGAGAATGCTAAAAAACTGGGCTACGATGAGGAGTTAGCTAACAAATGGATCGAGAAAACTAAATAGACTTTTTTTGTGCGAATTAACAACGGATTATTACTTTTTTGTTTAAATTTGCATATATGACTTTCAAAAATATGAGATACAAAAATCTAGTATTTGCCACCATGTTGTCAATCGGGGCTGTTGTATGCTTGGCGTCGTGCAATGGTGTATCGGAGCAGGAGGCTAGTAGCGACAATGATATAGAGTTTGAACAGATAGGCATTGAGCGTACCTTTGCTCTTGAGCGGAGCGATGACAGCCCGATGTGCAATCTTGATATCAGTGTTAAATTTCCTGCTCAGAGCGAAACATATGACTTAGGAAGTATTCAAAAAATATTTCAGAATAGCATCATCGGTAGCGATTATAATGGTATGGATATGGAAGATGGGCTCGAAAAATATGCTCACAACTATATCGAGAACTATAAACGAGATGCCGAAGTGTTTAAAACTACTCGCCCCAATGAGGACTATGGCGAGGAATTTGACGACCTATATCATGAAGATGGAGAGCATGCCAATTTGCCCGACGTATTTTATTCGTACTACGAAACCATAACTGATAGCATTGCATATAATCATTACGGGGTGCTTTCGTATCAGGTAAAGCAAACAAATAGTAAGGGTGGTGACGTGTCGTACGAGAGTGTTAGAAACTATTCAATCAACCTTGGCAACGGGCAGTTGCTGGATGAGGATGATATTTTTGTAGCTGGCTATGATGTTTCATTGCGACCAATAATTCAGAGCTACTTGATGCAAGCTAATGGAGTGAAGTCTATTGACGATTTGGAGGATATAGGGTACTTTGGCATTGATGAGATTGTGCCAAACGGAAATTTTTTGATTACCGAAACTGCCATCATTTACACATATAATAAAGGAGAATATTCGGCCTATCAGTTGCCAGCGTCCAATGTTGTTATCCCGTACTCGTCAGTGCGCTCAATATTGCGTGACGGATCGGTGGTAAGCAAACTTTCAAAAAGATAATGAAGATAATAGAAAAATATTTTAGTGCTCTATCTGATGTTCAAAAGGAACAGTTTAGTGCACTATTTGATTTATATTCCGATTGGAATGCTAAGATAAATGTAATTTCGCGTAAGGATATCGATAACCTCTATACGCATCATGTGTTGCACTCGCTGGCCATTGCCAAGTTTATAAACTTCGCTGATGGCTCGTCGGTAATAGATGTGGGTACGGGTGGCGGATTTCCGGGTGTGCCGTTGGCCATATTCTTCCCTAATGTTCAGTTTTTGATGCTTGATAGTATTGGCAAAAAAGTGAGAGTGGCTCAGGAAATTTCAAATGCCATTGGGCTAAAGAATGTTGACTTTATTCACTCGCGAATGGAGGACGAGAAACGTAAATTTGATTTTGTGGTGAGCCGTGCCGTTATGCAACTACCCGAATTGGAAAAGCGAGTGCGAAAAAATATATCACCAAAACAAAAAAACTCATTGCCCAATGGTATTATTTGCCTAAAGGGGGGCGATTTGAGTGAGGAACTTACTCCCTTTAAAAACAAGGTGGAGGAGTTTTCGCTTGATCAATATTTTGAGGAGCCATTTTTTGAGACTAAGAAGTTGATTTATCTACCTTAGTGTAGAGTATAAAATATGATAGTAATAGCTAACCAGGCTTAAGCCGATGGTTGGCTATTTGTGTTTTGTGGCAAATATTTTATTCGATTAATTCTCATTTAAAACAGAAGCACAAAAATAATTGTATCTTTGTGGTCAGAATATTTAGATGCAATATCTGTAATTGTGAGGCAAATGCCACATAATTTGGTATTAATAAAAACGATTTAGAAAAAAATAATGCACGAACAAAATCATCGCTCTGGATTTGTAAATATTGTGGGCAACCCTAATGTGGGAAAATCAACTCTTATGAATAAGTTGGTGGGCGAAAAGCTGTCTATCATTACAGCAAAATCGCAAACCACGAGACATAGAATAATTGGTATTGTAAATAAACCCGACTATCAGATTGTGTATTCGGATACTCCGGGGGTATTGAGGCCTAATTATAAGTTGCAACAACAGATGCTTTCGTTTTCGCTTTCAGCGCTAGAAGATGCCGACGTGTTGCTTTATGTAACAGATGTGGTGGAAACGATAGATAAAAATGATGAGTTTTTGAACAAGGTGCAGCGTCTTGACTTACCCGTTTTGTTGTTGATAAACAAAATCGACGAGACAAAGCAAGAGGATCTAGTGGAACTAGTAGATAAATGGAGTGTAATACTGCCAAAGGCCGAAATATATCCTATTTCAGCGTTAAACAACTTTGGGGTGGATATGCTTCAGAAACGAATATTGGAGCTATTGCCTCAGTCGCCACCATATTTCGAAAAGGATGCACTGACTGATAAGCCGGCTCGTTTTTTTGTTAATGAGATTATTCGCGAAAAAGCTTTGCAGATTTATCAGAAGGAGGTTCCTTACTCTATCGAGGTGATGGTAGAGGAGTTTAAGGAAGAAACTGATATTATCCGCATACGCGCTATAATTATGGTAGAGCGTGATACCCAAAAGGGTATAGTGATAGGGCATAAGGGTGAGGCACTGAAAAAACTGGGCACACTGGCTCGAAAGGATATAGAGCTATTCTTTGAAAAGAAGGTGTTTTTGCAATTATATGTAAAGGTGGAAAAGGATTGGCGCAATCGCGATAATCTACTTAAATCGTTTGGGTATAAACTGGATTAATAAATTGCTGTGAAGCAGAAATAAAAGATAACAAAGTAAAAAGGGCCCTGCGATGGGCATAAAAAATATGAGAAATTTAGTAGCCATAGTGGGACGACCGAATGTGGGAAAGTCCATGTTGTTTAATAGACTGACGCAAAGCCGTCAAGCAATTGTTACAGACATATCGGGTACTACCCGCGATAGAATGTATGGTAAAGTGCATTGGACTGGTCAAGACTTTTCGCTTATTGATACCGGTGGATGGATGGTTGACTCGGACGATGTGATGGAAGATGAGATCAACAAGCAGGTGATGATTGCCATTGAGGAAGCCGACGTTATTTTATTTGTGGTTGATGTTATGACGGGTCTTACAGATTTGGATAAAGCTGTGGCCAGGCTATTGCGTCAATCTAATAAAGAGGTAGTGATAGTAGCAAATAAGGCAGACAATTATAGCCTTGGCTACCAATCGGCCGAGTTTTATGCTCTTGGTCTTGGTGATCCGTATGCCATTTCGGCTATCAATGGATCGGGCACGGGCGATTTGTTGGACCATGTATTGTCGCTATTTAAAAATGATGGTCAAGAAGAGGAGTTGGACGATATACCTAAGATATCTATTGTGGGGCGACCCAATGCTGGGAAATCTTCGCTAGTGAATGCGCTTATAGGAGAGGATAGAAACATTGTAACAGATATAGCTGGCACTACTCGCGATTCTATTCACACCAGATACGATAAGTTTGGTATGGATTTTTATTTGGTTGACACGGCTGGTATTCGCAAAAAAGGTAAAGTGCAGGAAGATTTGGAATATTTCTCTGTTATTCGTTCTATTCGATCCATAGAGGAGGCTGATGTATGCATCCTTATTATTGATGCCGAGCGTGGTGTGGAGAGCCAAGATATAAATATATTTTCGCTGATTCAGAAAAACCGCAAGGGGCTTGTGGTTTTCGTAAACAAATGGGATGCGATAGACGATAAGGATACTAACTTGGTGAGAGATTTTGAGAAGCTTATTCGTGATAGGTTTGCTCCGTTTACCGATTTTCCTATTGTGTTTGGGTCTGCAATTACTAAGCAACGTATTTTGAGGGTGATGGATTTGGCTAAAGAAGTGTATCACAACAGAAGACAGAGAATTGCAACAAATAAGCTTAATGAGGTTATGTTGCCAATTATTGCCAAAACGCCACCACCTGCTAATAAGGGTAAGTATATAAAGGTGAAGTATGTGACGCAATTGCCTAATACGCAAATTCCGTCGTTTGTGTTTTTCTGCAATTTGCCTCAGTGGGTGAAAGAGCCATATAGAAGATTTGTGGAGAATCGTATGCGTGATAATTGGAACTTGAGAGGCACGCCAATAAACGTTTTCTTTAGAGAGAAGTAGTTCGCCATCGGCTGTTATTCGCC
>CAYTQG010000038.1:0-16018 GCA_964439965.1 uncultured Proteiniphilum sp. | reverse complement strand
GTTATTTACTTTCGATAATAAAGCAACAGATCACTGGATTGAACAGAGTGGTCTGTTGCTTTATACATTTATCTCTATATATTATTGAAAGGGATGTCGCGAGATTCGCAAATTTCTATTAGTTTTGATTTTACTTTTCGCAAGTCGTTATATTTAAGATTACCTAGGTCTATCTTATAGCTAGTAGGCTCGGATGTGAGTGTAATGTAGCTTAATCCTATTCCTACCTGGGTGATATCGTTCCACAAAATGGAGCCGTCAATTTTTTGATTGGGTAGGTTTATATCTATCTCATCATTGTCGATGGTGATTATTATAGGTTTTTGCCATACAGTTACTATAAGAAATAAGAGCACACTAAAAATTATGCCTACCAAACTTAGATAAAAAAGATAGGAATAGTTGCTAGTCGTTACTTGTCTTATCCCTAATATTAGATATGTAACTAGTAGAAGCGTAGCATTTATTATTGAAATAATTTTTACTTGCTTCGAAATTCCGTATTCAATTTTTAATTCTTCCATAATACTTTTTATTGTTAAACTGTTAATTATCAATTAAAGTTCTATTTTCTCAAGCAAAAATACAATCTTTATATCGATTTTTTCTAAATAAACGAGAAAAGTCGATGAAATAACAAAAAATATTCGTTAATTTGTAAATGAATTGTATTGCATTATTTAAATCAAACATAATTCTGTGGGTTTAGATAGTATGATAGAGTTATAAAATTTATCCCATCATGTTGATTGGGATTTTAAATACGAAGGGTAAACCGATGAACAGCAACAATCTTGAAAATGAGAAACTCCCCATTGACCAGGGAGTAGGCAATGAGGAAACTTCGAAAGAGATTCCTGTAGAAGAAGTAACTTCAAATCAGACCGAAGAAGTGGATAATCAGAAATCAGTAGCCGATGATACCAGCGAGGTGGTTTCTGAAGAAGTGGATAACGTAAAAACCGATTCGACAGACGAAAAAGAAATCGATTATCATCTTGAGGATGTTGAGGAAACAGAAGAGGATGAAGAGGAAATCGATGAGAACAATGTTGAAGATGATGGCAGTATTGAATTATTGTCGTTGGAGGATATAATCCAGAAACTTCGCGATCTATTAGCTTCCGAAAATCCACAAAGAAGGGATATTGATGAAGCAAAAAATCATTTTTACCGCTCGTTGCGTAACGAAACTGATACCCAAAAGAAGGCCTTTATCGAGGCTGGTGGCGAATCAATAGATTTTGTTATGCAGGAGGGTGAGTTCTATACCGAAGGCAAGGAGCTTATTCAGAAGATAAAAGAGAAGCGCGCGGAAATTACTGCTCGTGAAGATGCTGAGAAAGAAAAGAATGTTGCCAAAAAACTTGCAATTATTGAGCAGGTGAAGCAACTATCGGAAACCCAAGTACACGAAGACTTCAACAAGACATATCAAGAATTTAGAGCGCTTCAACAAAAATGGAGCGATATAAAACTTGTTCCACAAGCTAAAGTGAATGAGCTTTGGAAGGAGTATCAACGACATGTAGAGAAGTTTTACGACCTAGTTCGTATTAATAACGAGTTTAGAGAATACGATTTTAAAAAGAATCTGGAACTTAAATCAGAATTGTGTATCGCTGCCGAGAAGTTGGAGGATGAAGAAGATATAGTATCTGCTTTCTATCAATTACAAAATCTGCATCAAGAGTGGCGCGATATAGGTCCTGTTTCTAGAAGAGATAGAGAGGCGATATGGGAGCGATTTAAAACAGCTTCTACTCTTATAAATAAAAAATATCAAGCTCACTTCGAGTCGCTTAAAGGCAAAGAGGAAGAAAACCTAGAGGCCAAAACAGCATTGTGTGAGAAACTTGAGGCAATAGATTATTCGAAACTAAATACTATCAGAGATTGGAACCGTAAGGTGAAGGAAGTTTTGGATATTCAAAAGCAGTGGAGAGGTATCGGATATGTTCCAAAGAAATGGAATACTAAGATATATGAGCGTTATCGTGCTGCATGTGATTTCTTCTTCAGAAACAAAAATGAGTTCTATAATTCACTTCACGGTGAGATGGATGAGAACTTAAAGAAAAGAATGGCACTTATTGAGCGTGCAGAGGAGCTGAAGGATAGCACTGACTGGCGAAGAACAACTCAAGAGATGATTGCCATTCAAAAAGAGTGGAAAACAATAGGTGTGGTGCCACGCAAATATGTTGACAGCACTTGGAAAAGATTTATTGCTGCTTGTGATTATTTCTTCGAACAAAAGAAACTTAATACTTCATCGCAACGTGATGAGGAGAGCAAGAATCTTGAGTTGAAAAAAGAGACTGTAAACAAAATAAATTCTATTGATACTTCTTTATCCACTGAGGATGCTTTGGCTCTGCTACGCGAACTGATGGATGAGTGGTACGCTATTGGTCATGTTCCGTTTAAAGTTAAGGATAGAGCTTACAAGGAGTTTTACGAGGCTACCGAGGCTCAGTTTGATAGACTTAACATTGGTAAGGCTGAGAGAAAATTAGATAGTTTCAAATCCAACATATCGGATATTGCTAAATCAGACAATGCTAAGAGTCAGCTTATGAGAGAGCGTGAACGACTAATGCGTCAGTTTGATAGAATGAAGAGCGAATTGCAGACTTATGAAAATAATATTGGATTCTTGTCTGTATCATCGAAAAAGGGAAATAATCTTATCGATAATATGAATCAAAAAGTGAAGAAGATTAAATCAGAGATCGAATTGATAGTCAAAAAGATTGAGACTATTGATAATGAACTTTCTTAAGCTTTCTTCGATTGATAGATAATATAGAGAAAGAGGATTGAGTATTCAGTCCTCTTTCTTGCTTTATATTTGCTTTGCTTATACTACTCTAAAATACTTACTTATGGATGAATTTATGTTTTATCTTTTGCACTCAGCCTGGATTATCCCAATATTAATAGTGCTAGCTTTGTTTGATGGAGTGATGAAGGTGATTGCAATGTGGAAAGCAGCAAGAAATAATCAGTTGGTCTGGTTTATTATAATTGCTGTTTTTAATACAATGGGTGTTTTGCCATTGATATATATTATCATGGATAAAAATGGAGCTTTCAGATATGAAAACAAAGAGTTTGATGCTGATTAATTAGTAAAGTATTTTACTTCTCTTTTTGATTGATCAGCAAATCTCTCTTTGCATTCTTTTGATAATACTTGCACCACTCTTTTAAACCACAAATTTCGCATTTGGGTTTGCGAGCTACGCATATGTATCGCCCATGCAAAATTAGCCAATGATGTGCTTTTGAAAGTAAATGCTCAGGGATATGTTTGACTAATTGCTTTTCGGTTTCGAGTGGTGTTTTCGAATTGGTTGTTAGCCCTATTCGGTTGGTTACTCTAAATACGTGTGTGTCAACCGCCATTGCAGGCTTGTCGAATGCCACAGATAGTATTACATTGGCAGTTTTGCGACCAACACCCGGTAGGGTAATAAGCTCATCAAATGTTGGGGGCACTTTTCCCTCGTAATCGTTCATTAGTTTTTGTGCCATCCCAACCAAGCTCTTTGCCTTATTATTAGGGTATGAGCACGACTTTATATATTCAAAAACTTCATCAGAGGATGAGGCTGCTAGTACCTCGGGTGTAGGGAAATCTTCGAATAACTTTGGCGTTATTAGATTTACTCTCTTGTCGGTGCACTGTGCAGATAGGATAACAGCTACGATTAGCTGATAGTTGTTTTTATAATCTAGTTCCGTTTCTGAAGATTGGGCGTTTTCTTGAAACCAATCAAAAACATATTTATATCTTTCTTTTTTAGTCATTTTTGTAATTGTAATTTGTCAATTCCTCTATTTCATCATCATTGAATATATGAAAATAGGCGTTCCCAATATTATTAATTATGTCTGATGCTACAAAGCTTAGTGGGTGTATGGTGCTGTGTGTGACATTAGCTGTCAGACCATGCAAATATACTCCAATTTTTGCAGCCTGCAAAGATGTATATCCCTGAGCTAGCAAACTGGTTATTATGCCCGTGAGAACATCACCACTGCCTGCCGTAGCTAAGGCGGGACTTCCTGTGCTATTTATATACATATCTTTAGCTGTTACGATTGTGGTGTGAGCCCCTTTGATAATGATGATGATATTGTGTTTTTTAGCCAACTGCTGTGTTTTTTCTAGTTTATCAAAATCATTTTTCCACTCACCTATTAGTCTCGAAAGCTCTTTAGGGTGGGGTGTGAGTATGGTGTTGGGTTGTAGCTTGTCAAGTAAGTTTTTGTTTTTCGACAATATATTTATTGCATCTGCATCAATTATCATGGGGATATTGGTGCGGGAAATAAAATTTGCAAAGGCCTCAGTTGTAGCTTCACTTGTGCCCATTCCTATACCTATACCTATTGCATTGGGCTTAAGGCTGTAGCTAATATCAATAATTTCATTTTGACCATTATCTTCTATAACCATTAATTCTGGAGTTGAGGTTTGAAGAGGTATTGTGCAACACTTGGGCGCATAGGCAGTAACCAGTCCACCCCCTGCTTTTAATGATGCTTTGGAAGCTAGTGCCACCGAACCACATTTGCCTATACTACCACCAATTATCAGACTATGCCCTTGTGTTCCTTTGTGCGCAAATTTGTTTTGAGGTTTTATTAAGTTTCTTATTTCGCTGTTTGAGATAAAGAAGTGGCTTGTTGTTGCTTCTTCTATCGCTTTAGTGCTTAGTCCAAAGTTGAGTATCGTTAGTTTGCCAACGTATTTGTTATTATCGGGTAAAAACAAGGCAAGTTTGGGTATTTGAAGTGTAAGCGTTTTGCTTGCATTTATTGCAAACTTGGTTGGCATGTCCATCATCAATCCACTGGGCACATCGATACTTATTATACAAGCGTTTGATTGATTTATACTCTCTATTGCACTATAAGCAAGTCCCTTTATTTCTCGATTGAGTCCTGTGCCAAATATAGCATCAAAGATTATTTCTGAGTCTTTGAAAGATGGTATTTGGCTTGCATTTGATACTATATTTATGCTTATCCCTAGCTCTTTGGCCTTCTCGAAATAGTATTGAAAATCGGGAGAATAGTTTTTACTATATTCAATGATAATTATACTTGTGCTAATGCCCAAATTGTGAAGACTTATAGCTAGAGCAACGCCATCTCCACCATTATTACCAATACCGCATACTATTTCAACCTTGGTTTTGGGATCTATATCTTTCTTTGTAAACCATTTAAATATCGAATCCTGAGCCATAAACATAAGCTGTTGTGAGGTTATGTTCAGATATTCAATAGTTTTTAGATCTACCTCCTTTATTTGCTTTGCTGATAATATCTTCATAATAAATATGTGTTTGGATGTAAAGATAATAGTTTTGTTAGGTTATATAAGCAAAAAAAGACACTCATGTTCTATGAATGTCTTGTGTTGTGATATGTGCGCAGGATGAGACTCGAACTCACACGCCGTAAACCGGCACTACCCCCTCAAAGTAGCGTGTATACCAATTTCACCACCTGCGCTACAGTATAATTAAGATTACAAAATTGATTTTTTTCAATTTTGTGGATGCAAAGTTAAATTTTTTTTGTTGCATAACAAAGGAATGACCTGGTTTTCATAAAAAAATCTTGTGAAAGACTTGGCTGTCTATGTCACAAGATTTATAACTGATTTATATAAATGCTAAAAGCTAGTTGGTTTTGAATTCGTATTTTATCTCTTTCAATTCTTCGTTAGCCTTTGTTATTTTACCTTTTAATCCTTCTTTGTAATTGAATAGTTTCTCTTGAATTACTTCATCTCCTGTTGCAATCATTTGAAGTGCAAGAATGGCTGCATTTAATGAGCCATTGATGCCTACTGTGGCAACAGGTATCCCGGGAGGCATCTGAACAATTGCTAGCAGTGCATCCATACCGTCGAGAGTAGCTTTGATAGGAACTCCGATAACGGGAAGTGTGGTCATAGAAGCGATAACGCCTGGTAGATGTGCTGCCATACCAGCTGCTGCAATGATAACCTTAATGCCTCTATCTTTAGCATTCTTAGCAAATTCTTCTACTGCCTCTGGTGTGCGGTGTGCCGAAAGTGCATTAATTTCGAATGGAACTTCCATGTCGTTTAATAGTTGAGCAGCTTTTTCCATAACTGGCATGTCGGATGTGCTACCCATAATAATACTTACGATTGGTTTCATATAAATTAATAGTGAGTCAGCGGACTCGGGTAATAAAATGTTTAGTTGTGATTTATAAAAAAAATGAGAGTTATCCGTTTGGAATAACTCTCATGGTTTTGTTCTTTTAGTCTTATTGGCCAATTTCGGCTTTGTAATCGGCGCTTGAAAGAAGAGCATCAAGTTCGCTAGCATCTTTAACCGCTACCTTGATAATCCATCCTTTACCATATGGATCTTCGTTTACTAGTTCAGGAGCATCTTCAAGTTCTTCATTCACTTCAAGTACTTCTGCAGTTATTGGCATAATTAAATCAGAAACAGTTTTTACAGCTTCGATACTTCCAAATACCTCACCAGCATCAAGAGATTCACCTTCAGAGTCGATATCTACAAAAACTATTTCACCTAGTTCGCTTTGTGCAAAATCTGAAATACCAATGTACGCTTCGTCGCCTTCAACTCTAATCCACTCATGGTCTTTTGAATACTTTAAATTTTCAGGGAAATTCATAGAATCTAAATTTTTAATTTATGGTTTATAATATTTTTATTCTGTCGTAAAAGTAGCATTAATTTCTTTCTTAACAAAATCTTTTATGCTCCAATCCAGACAAACACAAAAGAAATTGAGAAACCAAGAATGAAGCCTCCTAGCACTTGCAAGGGGGTGTGTCTTTTAAGTATGAGCCTTGATGTACCCACTAGCCCTGCTAAAATGAAAAGTAAAATGAAGAGTTGGTAGGGATTTGCTCGCTCTATGAAGTAGCTAACCGACATGACACCACCAACAAGACCACCAACGCCAAACATATGTGCGCTAATTTTCCACCATATGGTAATGAAAATAGCTACGAGTATTACAAAAATTGAAGATGAAGCAAGCATGATAAACCATCCTGGCATTCCCATTCTGATATAGTATATAATCATTAGGCTATAGGATGTGAGAACAATTAAATAGGGTATGAATCTTTCCTTTCTCACTTTTAGGGAGAGATCGGATATGAGCTTCATTTTGTAAACTGCAAAAATTAATAAGCCTGGCACAACGAATGAGAATACTGCTGCGGGTGTTAAAATACTCCAGTATCTATTGATATATTGATGACCAAAATAAGGTGTATATACAAATAGCAACATAATACTGTATATAGGCATAAATAGTGGTTGAAATACCGTGGATAAAAAAGATGATATGGATTTTGAGAGTTGATTCATTCGTTCTTAATTTTTAGGAAGGGGGCAAAGTTACACTTTTTTTCTTAAACGAGCTACAGGAATATTCAACTGTTCCCTATATTTAGCCACTGTACGACGTGCAATTACATATCCTTTTTCATTTAATATGGACGTTAGCTTCTTGTCGGTATAGGGCTTCTGAGGGTCCTCTTCATTAATTGTTTGTTGCAATATATACTTTATCTTTCGGGTCGAGATGTCTTCACCTGTCTCATTTTGCATTGCCTCCGAAAAGAAATATCTTAACGGATAAACACCCCCATTTGTTTGAACATACTTGCTACTACTTACTCTCGATATAGTGGAAATGTCTAAACCAGTTTTCTCAGCAATGTTTTTTAAAATCATTGGTTTTAATGATGTTTCATCTTCAGTGATAAAAAAATCGTACTGAAAATTTATTATTGCCTCCATTGTTTTGTACAATGTGTTTTGTCTTTGCTTCACAGCTTCCACAAACCACTTTGCCGAATCCATCTTTTGCTTCATAAACATCAACGCTTTTTTGTTTTCTGCATTCATCCCCTCCTTATTATCATTATACCCCTGCATCATTTCTGCAAAATCACGGCTTACAGTCAGCTCTGGGATATTTCTATTATTTAGATACATCGAAATCTCACCATTATATACATCAACAATAAAGTCGGGTGTGATATTGCTCATATGGGTTTCAATAGTATCGCCAAACACGTTACCTGGCTTGGGGTTTAGGGATGTTATTTCGGATATGGCATCCCGTAATTCATCTCTTGAAATGTCGAGTTGCTTAATTAGTTTGTCATAATGCTTGTGAGAGAACTCGTGAAAATAATCTGCTATGATTGTTTGAGCCAGTTTGTTTTTTGCAGTTTGATTGTTCCTTTTAAGTTGCAACAATAGGCACTCCTTAAGATTGCTAGCACCAACACCCGCTGGATCGAGCTCTTGAATTATTTTTAGAACAGATTCTAGTTTTGCCTCATCAATATCAATATTTTGTTGAAACAATAAATCGTCAGATATTGCTTGAAGTGTGCGCTTTAGATATCCATTCTCATCAAGGTTTCCTATAATATATTCGGCAACGCTTTGGTCGATATCCTCAAGTTCACGAAGCCTGATTTGTTCCATTAAAAAGTCGTTTAAGCTAGTATCGCTTGCAAAAGTTGCTTCTATTACATTATGGTTATTTCTGTTTTCCCATCTATTCATTTGATATTGTGGAATGTCGTCCTCAGAAAAATAATCGCCCATCATTAATTCCTCTTGGCTAATATTATCTTTCTCATTTAGGGTGTCACTTTCATCCTTTGTTTGTGCACTCTTTTCATCTAAGGCAGGATTATACTCCAACTCTTGCTTAATTTTATCTTCTAGCTCAACCGAGGTTAACTCGATTAGCTTGATAACTTGCATTTGTAGAGGAGATAACTTTTGAGTCTGCTTGAGCTCTTGATGTTGTCGTAACGCCATTTTATTTGTGAATCTTTATTTTAAAAATCAATAGCAAAGATATATAAAATTTGAAACATAAGCTTTTGTAGTCTCCCACTTTATGTTATTGGTCAATACTGCTTTGAATTTATATTTTCAATTACATTGCAATTGTCGTGCGCTCGGCCACCTCTTTTGAATCCCTCTTGTTCAGCATTCTATCAGTCTTTTCGCAGGACAATTTATTAAACAATATGGATCGCTTTTTTGCTATAAATGGAGATTTTACACAAACGATAAAGTGAGTTTTAAAATTTATTTCTTGTGTTTCTCATGTGCAGAAGTGAGGTTTAATTTTTAGGGAGTTCATTTATCAAATGATTTGGTATGGTTTTAGACGCATTTCTTGTGTTTATCAAATGAGAAAGTGAGCTTCGGGATACATTTCTTGTGTTTATCATATGCTTTAGTAAGGTTTTAGAGACATTTCTTGTGTTTATCATATGCTTTAGTAAGGTTTTAGAGACATTTCTTGTGTTTATCAAATGAGAAAGTGAGCTTTGGGATACAGTTCTTGTGTTTATAAATGAGAAAGAGTCTCTTTGTGTCAGTAGAGTTGTGTTCTGCAAATGAGAAACAGCCTTTTTAGGTCAGTAGAGAAGTCCTTATAAAATGATAATGATTCTTTTTACCACAGTAGAGTAGTCCTTATAAAATGATAATGATTCTTTTTACCACAGTAGAGTAGTCCTTATAAAATGATAATGACTCTTTTTACCACAGACGAGTAGTGCTTCTCATTTGATAATGAGTATTCTTTATCGTAGCAGGCATACAAACTAATACAGTTTTTAGTATCTATATCAATTAGTTCTACTCCTAGTATTTCTACTCCTTGTTGAGCCATATCTTATTTGCCCAACCAAAAACAATTTATCCAGGGAATAGTTTTATACCAAACTGTTGACCAGTGCAATTGGTTTTTAATATCAAATAGAGTACTTTTGCCTTTCAATTCAAATTATCAATAATGAAAACGAATAAACTATTTCTTACATTAATACTCTTAGTAAGTATATTAACTTTGCCAATGTTTGCACAAACTAAAGCATATGAAGTGCCATTGAGTGGAAATGCTTATGTAACATCAGATAATCATGGTGCAATAATCGGCAATAATGGTGTAGCCAGATGGAGGAGTGTTGAATCTGAGATTTCTACTTATATTTATTTCCACCAACCTCAAACGATTAAGCTTTCTATAAAAGGAAAAGCAAGCGATAATGCTACTATAAGGGTATTATTTAACGGAATAGAGAAAGATATAAATCTAAGTGAAGGAAGTTTTGAAACTCTTCTTGGTGATTATTCTGTGAATGAGATTGGCTATCTACCAATTTCATTGAAAGGGATTAGCAAAGAAGGAGGTAACTTTGGAGAAATTGAGAGCTATATTATAGAAACTGATGGAGAGCTAACATATGTTGGTGACTTTTCGCACTATTGGGGTAGAAGAGGTCCTTCGGTACACTTAAAGTATGATATGCCTAATGAGGATGTAGAGTGGTTTTATAACGAAGTCACCGTTCCAGAAGGCGACGATGTGATAGGGAGTTATTATATGTCGAATGGTTTCGGTGAGGGTTATTTTGGAATGCAATGCAACTCAGAGGTTGAGAGACGCGTTTTGTTTTCTGTATGGAGTCCTTTCGATACACAAGATCCAAAACTTATTCCAGAGCATCAAAGAATAAAGCTTTTGCGACAAGGAGAGGGTGTACATATTGGTGAGTTTGGAAATGAAGGCTCGGGCGGACAAAGCTATTTGAAATATGACTGGAAGGCTGGTAATGCGTATAAGTTTTTGACCCAAATAAAACCTGACGGTGAAGGTAACACTATCTACACTGCTTACTTTTTTGCTACGGACGAAAACAGATGGAGATTAATAGCTAGCTTTTTAAGACCTGAAACAGACACATATTATAAAGGGGCTCATTCGTTTCTAGAAAACTTTCTACCAAATCAAGGATATTTGACACGCAAAGTGTTGTTTTCTAATCAATGGAGTAAAACAGTGTCAGGAGAGTGGGTGCCATCTACTGTTGCTAAGTTCACATACGATAATACGGCACACCAGAAAGCACGTCTCGATTACCAAGGTGGATATATTGAGGATGCAAATTCATTCTATCTTCAAAACTGTGGTTTCTTTAATGAGTCAACAGTTTATGGAACTGAGTTTGAAAAAGACAGTGTAACAGTAGAACCACAAATAAATTTTGATGAGTTAGAGAAGTTGTAAGCAAGTAATTTACTGTATAACTCTGAAAAACAACCGAAATAGTGGTTGATATTATGGGCTTTAATTAATTTTCACACCCATAGTGATTGTTATATTTTTCTTATTTCTATCTTTGTTACAGTTTTAATATTGAATATCGAACTATAAAAAACAATATCACAAATGAAAAGATCTATCTATTTGATGATGGCAATGTTTGCCATGTTGGTTTTTGCTTCTTCGTGCAAGCCTAAGCAAAGCGCATATAAACAAGTTTATGAGGCTGCAAAAGAAAAAGAAATGCAGCAAAATGCATCTGAGCCAACTGTTGTGAAAGACGCTGGCGCCTTGCCTCCAGTGGAAGTATCAGTAAGAAAAGAAAAAGTAGAGCCAGTTTTTGCTTCTGACGCTCCAAATTTGAAAAAATATAGCGTAGTGATTGCTTCACTTAGCGTTAAGCTAAATGCTGAATCACTTAAGTCGAGAATGCAAGATGAGGGATACAATGTGATTCTTGCAGAAAATGAGCAAGGAATGTATCGCGTTATCGTTGCTAGCTATGATGATAAAGGTTCTGCAGCATCTAAACGTGATGAGATATATCAAAAATACTCTTCTAAAGGAAATACTGATTTCTTGAGAAGAACTTTTGGAGTTCCTTTTAATGATCTTTGGATCTTGGAGAGACAATACTAAGTAGATATATAAAAAGATTACTGTAAAGTTATAAAGCTGCCTAACTGCAAGTGGATGTTAGGCAGCTTTTTTCGATTTTAGAATAAAAGTTTAGTGCGATGCTAGTTAGGTTTCTTGGCACTGGGACATCAACAGGTGTACCAGAAATTGGATGTAGGTGCGAGGTGTGTACATCGAGTGATAGTCGCAACCAAAGACTAAGATGCTCAGTGTTGATCGAGCATAACAATGCGAACATTTTAATAGATTGTTCACCAGATGTTAGACAACAACTTTTGGGCTTACCCTTCAAAAAGATAGATGGGGTATTAATAACTCATGAACACTTTGATCATGTGGCGGGAATTGAAGATATGCGTCCATACAATAAGTTTGGTTCGCTAAATATATATGCCGAGCCTAATGTAAATGAAGCCCTAATAAATCGTATGCCGTATTTGTTTGGCATAAAGACATATGGATATGTGCCAAATATAAACCTTGTTGATATAAATAATCTTGAGCCATTTGAGATTGATGAGGTGCTTATTATCCCGATACGTGTAATGCATCATATGCTTCCAATTGTAGGGTACCGTATTAATGACTTTGCGTATTTAACTGATCTGAAAACTCTGCCTGAGCATGAGATTGAGAAATTGAAAAACTTAGATACACTTGTGGTGAGCGCATTAAGATATGAAAAACACATTTCGCATCAAACTGTAGAAGAGGCTATACAGCTAGCCGAGAGGATTGGTGCCAAGCAAACTTACTTCACTCATATGAGCCATCATGTGGGATTGCATAAAGTGGTTGAGCACAGATTGCCAGAGAGTTGTTTCTTGGCATACGATGGTTTAGAAATTAAGGTCGAAAATTGATTCTGAAAAAGTGAATAAAGAGTTGCATAGTTGATGTTTTTTGTTTTTTAACCTCAAAAGATGCAACTTTTTCACTATAATTACATCTTATAAGTAAATAGATGAACAATACTATTTAAATAATAGTATATTTGTAGGTGAAAAAGTGTGTGACATCGTGTGTATTCACGATATACAAACATATTAAACTATATTGCATATAGATTGTCTAACTTATAACGAGAGTATATAAACAAGAATACAACAACAACTAAATAAAGGGAGAAACTATGAAGACTAAAAACTTAATTTTAGCATGTTTGCTTTCGATAGCTCCTATAATTGGCTTTGCCCAAGAATGGGATGACATATATGCCAACCCATCTCAACAACAAAAAGTAACCATTAAGGCGACTAAGAAAGATGAGCCACAGAAAAAGAAAATAGTGGTAGTACAGGGCACAGCTATCAATATGGAAGTACAAGCAAATGGACGTGATATTGATGAATATAATAGACGCGGTGATGTAGATTTATACGAAAATGATACTATATATGCTGATGAACAAGAATATCAACAGTATGAATATACAGATAGAATCATTAAGTATCATGATCCTGCCTCTAGCGTAAAAATTACTGGTGCAGACGAAATTACTGTATATGTAGGTGATGATATCTATTCTGATTATTACGAATATGATGGATGGAACTCTAATATGTATTACGGAATGGGTTGGGGATGGAATAGCTACTATCCATGGTATGACCCATACTATTATGGCTGGGGTGGTTATCCTTATTATGGATTTTACTCAAGCTGGTATAGTCCATGGTACCACAGCAGATGGAATAATCCTTGGTATTATGGTGGATGGTATTCAAGCTGGTACTCACCTTGGTATTACGGAGGATATTATGGATATGGTGGCTGGTACGGTGGCGGATACAATTGGGGATATAACAATGGATTTAACCACGGTTATTACTCAGCTTTGACCACTAATAGATCGGGTAGAAGTACTGGCACGTATAGAACTAGCTCGGCTAATACTTCAGCTAGATCATCATACGCAAGTGCTGGACGCACTTCATCTACAAGATCAGCTATAAATAGCTCTTCACGTAGCGCTACATCTACTAGAACATCATCTGCATTGAATAGAAGCTCAAATGCTTCATCAAGAACTCGTATAATTGATAATTCAGGACGAGTATTGGATTCTAGAACTGGTCAAGCGGTGAATAGAACAGCTACTAATAGGTCTGCAACCACTGTAAACCCTAACTCAAGAATTTATAATAGCAGATCAGAAACTGGTTCTGGAACTGCTACTCAAAGATCAGCCACTACTTATCAGCGCAACTCAAATACTTCTGTTAGAAGTGGTAGCACTGTTACTTCGCCTACAAGAAGTTCGAGCACGATAAATAGGGGAGTTACTACACCTTCAAGAACTCAATCAAATAGTAGTTTTTCTACACCCTCTAGAACCTCTTCAAGTAGTTCGTCATTTGGTGGTTCATCATCAGGCGGACGTAGCTCCTCAGGTTCAGTGAGCAGTGGAGGAAGTGGTCGCTCAAGTGGAGGAAGTGGTCGCTCAAGTGGAGGAAGAAGATAAAATATAAAATAAACAAATAATTTTCAAGCAAAAAGTGTTGGCTGCTTCAAGTCTAATCCTAATGGAGCGTGAATGAGGCAGCCAATTTTGTTTAAACAAATAAATTTAAAGTACTATAGTATGAGAAGAGTCACATACATATTAATAACATTAATGCTAATTTCAGCACCACTTTTTTCACAGGGAATAGTTGAAGCCTTAAAGTTCTCCGATAATGAACTTCATGGCACTGCTAGATCAATGGGGATGGGAGGAGCTTTTGGTGCACTAGGAGGTGATTTGACGGGTGTATCAATTAATCCAGCTGGAATAGGCGTTTATAGAAGTTCGGAAATTTCAGGTACATTCGGACTACAGAGGAATAACTCAAAAGTGGGCGACATAAAAAAAGGCGCTACTGACTTTAACGTTCACAGTTTTGGATTTGTAGGATATTTCCCATTGCGTAATGAAGCAATGCCTTTGATAAATTTTGGTTTTTCTCAGAATCGCCAAAAGAATTTCAATAGAAATATAAATGCAGCGGGTATTGTTCCTTCAGGTGCAAGTAGAATGCTTGACTTTATTGCCGAAAGCAGTTATGGTTCAAAAGCGGATAATCTTGTTATTACAAAAGATTATGATCCATTTTTGAGCGAGCCTTGGTTGGCCGTTTTAGGATTTAATTCATTGTTAATTGATCCACATACTGCAAGTGATGGAACACCATTTTATACTCCAATAGATACTAGAGGACACTCAGCAATTCAAGAGATAAGATCTCACGAAAATGGACATATCGATACATATGATTTTACTGTTGGTACATCTATAAATGACGTATTAAATATTGGTGTTTCGCTAAATATATCTGACTTATATCACCATCTTAGTACCGAGTTTTTAGAGGATTATGATAATGGAAATGGGAGATATGACAATGGTGGATACACTTTGGGCAATGTGATTACAACAACAGGATCAGGTATTGGGGCTAAATTAGGACTTATATATAAGCCAATACATGAGCTAAGATTGGGTCTTTCATATCATACTCCAACTGTTTATACATTGACAGAATCATTTGAGGCCTTTTTGGATGATGATATGAGTGCTTATATAAATAACCCTGACTATGAGAGTGGTGAAACTTATTCAGCTCTTTTCAATAACTACTACGATGTAAGAACTCCAAGTAAATGGGTAATGAGTGCAGCAGCTGTATTGGGAAGTAATTTCATTTTCAGTGCCGACTATGAGCTTACTGATTATAGAAATACAAAGCTGAAAGTTCCATCAGGAAATGCAAATACAAGTTGGTATGATGTGGATAATAACTTTATAGAAAATAATGCCAAAATAGCTTCAACCCTTCGTTTGGGTGCCGAATTTAGATTCGATCATCAACTATCAGCTCGTTTAGGATATGCATGGAAGCAAAACCCATATGATTCGGAGCTAGTTGAATATGGTGATATGCGTGTAGCAGGTTCAAACACAATACACAGAGTAGAAGGTGATACAAACTATTATACTGCAGGTGTAGGATATAGATTTACAAGAGAATTTTATATGGATTTTGCAATGGTTTATCAAACTCAAAAAGATGATTTATACCCATTCCCAAATCTGTATTTCGACGATGCTATAATTGACGCTGCTCCATTCACATTAAAGAACAATTCTGTTAGAGGATTAATAACATTTGGTTATAGATTCTAGATAGTTTAATAGAAATACTTTTTGAAA